>NZ_JBHXEG010000035.1:0-80413 GCF_042724935.1 Kitasatospora sp. NPDC127060 | reverse complement strand
GGGGTGGGGGACCCGGTCGGACGCCCGCCGCCTTGCCCGGGTCAGTGCCGGGCGCGCGTCTCGCTCAACGGCCGCCGCTGCTGCTGCGGCGGGACCTTGGAGGAGAGTGGAACCCGCGGCGGCAACGGCGCAGCCGGGCCGACCAGCAGCGGCTGCCCGGAGCCCTTGCTCGGCGAGACCGCGAAGGCCAGCGAGCCGAAGAACACGTAGCAGCCGAGCCCGACGCCGAGCGGGAAGATGAACTGCAGTGCCATCACGCCGCTCTCGGTGGAGCGCGAGAAGTCCAGGCGGACCGACAGCGCCGCCATGCCCGTGTAGTGCATCGCGCAGACGGCCACGCCCATCACCGGCGCCGCCGCCAGGACGGCCAGCGTGCCGCGGATGTTCAGCGCCGCCCAGAGCGCGGCCGTCGCCGCGAACACCGCGATGGCGACGGAGAGCGCGACCGTGGTGCGGTCGTAGCCGAGCCAGCCGGGCAGGACCATCGCGGCCATGCCCAGGTAGTGCATCGCCGCGACCCCGAGGCCGGTGGTCAACCCGCCGATCAGCAGCGACAGGACGGGACTGCGGCGCCAGTACCCGACGGTGAACAGCCCGACGCCGACGAAGGCGATCGCGACCAGCAGGCTCACCACGGTCAGCCCGGGCTGGTAGGTGATCTCGGCCCCGGTCACGGAGAAGCCGAGCATCGCGATGAAGTGCATGGACCAGATCCCGGCGCCGAGCGACGTCGAGGCGAACAGCAGCCAGACCGCCCGGGTACGGCCCTGTGAGACGAGTGCCCAACGGGCGCTGCGCAGCGCGACGAATGAGCCGAGGCAGGCGACGAAGTACGAGATCGCCGGTGTCACCCAGCCGTGGTCGGCATGGTGGATCGCACCCAAGAGAGCTCCCTGGACGAGGGGTTGAGGGCGCCAGGGCTCGGACGGGCGCGTCGGCAGGGGAGGGGATGGGCCGGGGCACGCGCGCGCAGTGGGCGCGGGAGTTGGCTCCGCCGAGGGGAGACCTGGCGTGTGGTGCCCCTGACAACGGGGAGAGTAGCCATTACCCGGCGGTCGCACAATGTTCGGGGTTTTGGTGAAGTCCCAGGTCAGGAACGATCTTTACGCGGTCTACAAGATCCCGGCACCAAGCCCTGACACCGCCTGCGCACGGCCTTCGGGCGCGTTCGTGCGTTACTCCAGCGGGGCCAGCCCGAACGGGTGGCCGGCCGGGTCGATCAACACCTTGAGCGTGCGGCCGTGCTGGTAGCTCGGCTCGGTCGCGCCGAGGGCGAGCGCCCTGGCGGTGGACTCCTCCAGGTCGTCGACGTAGAAGTCCAGGTGGAAGTGCTTGCTGCCGTCCGGCTCGGTCCACGGCTCGGGCCGGTAGCCGGTGACCCGCCCGAAGCCCAGCGGGCTGCCGCCCTCCGGGTTGTCCAGGATCGCGAAGTGCTCGTCCACGTGCCGGGTCTCCCAGCCGAGCAGCTCGCCGTAGAAGGAGGCCAGCGCGATCGGGTCGGCGCAGTCGATGGTGACCATGGCGAGCCGGGCGAAGCCGGAGTCGTCCTGCGGGTCCGGCGTGGACCTGGCGGCCTGCGGCGACGGTACGGACCCGGCGGCCTGCGACGACGGTGCGGACGGTGCGGAGACGAGGTCGGACATGTCTGGTCGGCCCTTCCGGAGTCGGGAACGATCACCCCTCACCAATATGGCACCGGGCCGATCCTCCGGCGCGGTGGGAACCCGTTTTTCTTTAGAGAGAGTAATGACGTAAGCTAAAGACATGCCCGAGATGTCCGAGCAGGACCTCGCAGCGATCTCACAGCTGCGGTCGTCCACGATGCGCCTCTCCCGACGACTCAAACACCAGCGGGTGGAGGAGTCGCTGAGTCCTACCGAGATGGGAGTGCTGGGCACCCTCGCCCGGTGCGGAAAGGCGACGCCGGGTGAGCTCGCCCGGAAGGAGCACGTGCAGCCGCCTTCGATGACCAGGATCGTCGCGATGCTGGAGGAGAAGGGGCTGGTGCGGCGAGAGCCGCATCCCGAGGACCGCCGCCAGGTGGTCGTCAGCAGCACCGAGCAGGCCGAGACGATTCTCGACGAGAGTCGCCGGCGCCGAAACGTCTGGCTCGCCGAGCTCGCCGAGGGGCTCGACGAGGAGGAGTGGGCCGTCCTCCGGGAGGCCGCACCCGTGCTCTACAAGCTCGCACACCTCTAGGCACACCGAACCCGGCCGGCCGCCGGGAGGAGAAGGAGCCAGCATCACCGCAGGACCGACCACCGAAACCAGCAGCGCGACGGCCCCCGCCAGGGTCGTCGCGCCACGAGGGGAGACCACCGTGACACCGCCGGCCGCAGCCAGCGCCGCCGCCATCCGTACCGACGACCCGACCAGCGACCCCGCCGCGGACAGCACCGCGGCCGCCGACGCCCAGGCACCCGCCCCCAGCGGACTGCCCGGCAACGGCGACGACGACCCCGACGAACGCACCGCGGCGGACCCCGCCGCTCAGGGCCGAGCCCATTCGGCCGCGTCCCCCACGAGTTCGGCCGCAACGCCGACCGGCGCCGAGTTCACCCGGCCCCGGGGGATGTTCTCCTCACTGCGCGTTCGCAACTACCGCTACTACTTCGCCGGCCAGGTGGTGTCCAACACCGGCACCTGGATGCAGCGGATCGCCCAGGACTGGCTGGTCCTGAGCCTCACCGGCAGCCCGCTCGCGGTCGGCATCACCACCGCCATGCAGTTCCTGCCGATGCTGCTGCTCGGCCTGTTCGGCGGAGTGCTCGCCGACCGGATGCCCAAGCGCCGGCTGCTGGTCTACACCCAGGGCGCCATGGGCCTGCTCGCCGCGGGCCTGGCCGTACTGACCATCGGCGACGTGGTGACTCCGTACTACGTGTACGCCTTCGCACTGCTGCTCGGCCTGGTCACCGTGGTCGACAACCCGACCCGGCAGGCCTTCGTCTCCGAGATGGTCGGCCCCAAGGACCTCGCCAACGCCGTCAGCCTGAACGCCGCCAACTTCCAGACCGCCCGGCTGGTCGGCCCCGCCGTCGCGGGCCTGCTGATCGCCGCGGTCGGCAGCGGCTGGGCGTTCGCCGTCAACGCGCTGTCCTTCGCCGCCGTGATCGGCGGGCTGCTCGCGATGCGGGAGTCCGAGCTGCGCCCGACCGAGCCGATCGCCCGCGAGAAGGGGCAGTTGAGGGAAGGGCTGCGGTACGTGAAGGAGCGGCCCGAGCTGCTCTGGCCGATGGTGCTGGCCGGGTTCATCGGCACCTTCGGGTTCAACTTCCCGACGCTGCTGTCCGGCTTCGCGTACGACACCTTCAAGGTCGGCGCCGGGCAGTACGGCCTGCTGAACACCGCGATGGCGGTCGGCTCGCTGGCCGGCGCGCTGCTCGCGGCCCGCCGGGGCGCGCCGCGGCTGCGCCGGCTGGTCGCCGCGGCGCTGGCCTTCGGCACCCTGGAGGTGGTCGCGGCCTTCGCGCCCGACTACTGGACCTTCGCCCTGCTGCTCACCCTGATCGGGGTGTTCGGGCTGAGCTTCAACACCTCGGTCAACTCGATGCTGCAGCTGGGAACCGACCCCGAGATGCGCGGCCGGGTGATGGGCCTGCTGGTGCTGGTCTTCACCGGCGGCACGCCGATCGGCGCCCCGATCGTCGGCTGGGTCACCGCCTCGTACGGGCCCCGGCTCGGCCTGCTGGCCTGCGGTCTGGTGTCCGCGCTGGCGGCCGGTACGGTCGGCCTGGTGCTGGCCCGCAGCGCCGACCTGCGGGTGCGGTTCGACCTCCACCCGGGCCGTGGCGGGCGGGTGGTGGCCTTCGTGCCGCGCACCGTTCCGGCGCGCAAGTCCGAGCTGGCCGCCGCCTGCTGACGATGTGCCAGATGCTCGGTTGACCCTCGGGAGCCTTCTCCCGAGGGTCATCTGACGCCACGTCGGATCGGTCCGGTCAGAGACGGATCTCCAGCACCTGGCCGGGCCAGACGCCGGACGGCTGCTCGACCTCGAAGTCCTCGGTCTCGGTGAAGCCGAGCGCGCGGTACTGGCCGACCAGCTTGCGGTCGTTGCCGGCGTAGCAGTCCACCCGCAGCAGGTCGAAGCCGCGCCGGCGGGTCTCCTCGATGGCGTCGGCGATCAGCGCGGCGCCGATGCCGGAGCCCTTGCGACTGCGGTCGGTGACCAGCAAGCGCACGAAGAGCTCCGGCTCCGCCGAGGGCGGGACGAACCTCCCGCGCTGCTCGGCCACCACGCAGCAGCCGACCGTACGGCCGTCGTCGTCCACCGCGAGGCGGATCAGGAAGGGTTCCTCGGCGTACGAGGCGACCTGGTCGACTCGGGCCTGGATGGTGCTGAACGGTTGGTCGCCCCACTGGCCGGTGCGGTCCTGGCCGGCCAGCCAGGAGATGGCGCCGTCGAGCAGGGACAGGATGTCGGGGACGTCCGCGGGACCCCCGGTGCGGATCTTCATGGACAACCGTTCTACACCGTGCCGTCGGGCGAGGGAAGATTGGATCATGAGACTGTTCGTGGCGGTCCTCCCGCCCGTCGAGGCGCTCCAGGGACTCTCCGACGCCGTCGCCCCGGTGCGGGGGCTGCCCGGGGCGGACCGGCTGCGCTGGACCACCGTCGACGGCTGGCACCTGACCCTGGCCTTCCTCGGCGAGGTCCCGGCCGAGCGGCTGCCGGAGCTGGAGGCCGGTCTGGCCGCCGTGGCCGCCGTCCACCCGGTGCACCGGCTGCGGATCGCGGGCTCCGGCCGGTTCGGGGACCGGGTGCTCTGGGCCGGGGTCGAGGGGCAGACCTGGGCGATCCGCCGGCTCGCGGAGGCGGTGGCCGAGGCCACCGCCGAGTTCACCGGGGAGACCGACGCCTTCGCCTTCCACCCGCACCTCACACTGGCCCGGGCCGGCTCCTCGCGGGGCCACCGGCGGGCCGTCCAGCGGGTCGCGGCGGCCGAGCTGGAGGCCCTGGCGGCGGCGCTGGCGCCGTACCGGGGGCCGGAGTGGGAGGCCGCCGAGCTGCACCTGATGCGGAGCGACCTGAGCGGGGGCTTCGCCCACTACGAGTCGCTGCGCTCCTGGGCGCTGGCCGACTGGAGCTGACCGGAGCCGGCCGGAGCCGGCCGGAGCTGAGGGCCTGGGATTCGTGTCGGTGTGAGCCACGGGTACGCTCGATGACCGTGGATCCCAAGACTCGAATGCGCATCGTCTCCGGCACCCTGGTGCTGCTGCTGGTCGTCGTCCTGATCAGCTCGCTGGTCGGCAAGTAACCGGCGGCCCGGCCCGAGCCGAATGGCACGGGGCCCGCGGGCCCCGGCCGGTCGGCAAGCAGCCCGGGGACGGCGAGAGGGCCACCGCCCGCAGGCGGTGGCCCTCAGCCGTGTTCTCGGGAGCTCAGCCGGCCAGCTGCTCGACCACGTAGTCGATGCAGTGGGTGAGCGCCTCGACGTCCGCCGGGTCGATCGCCGGGAACATCGCGATGCGCAGCTGGTTGCGGCCCAGCTTGCGGTACGGCTCGGTGTCCACGATGCCGTTGGCACGCAGTGCCTTGGCGACCGCGGCGGCGTCCACCGACTCGTCGAAGTCGATGGTGCCGACCACCTGGGAGCGCTCGGCCGGGTTCGCCACGAACGGGGTCGCGAAGGAGGACTTCTCGGCCCAGGCGTACAGCCGGGACGAGGAATCAGCCGTACGGGCGACGGCCCAGTCCAGCCCGCCGTTGCCGTTCATCCACTCCAGCTGGTCGGCCAGCAGGAACAGGGTGGAGAGCGCCGGGGTGTTGTACGTCTGGTCCTTCGACGAGTTGTCGATGGCCGTCGGCAGCGAGAAGAACGGCGGGACGTACCGGCCGGAGCCGGCGATCTCGGCGGCGCGCTCCAGGGCGGCCGGGGAGAAGGTGGCCAGCCAGAGGCCGCCCTCGGAGGCGAAGGACTTCTGCGGGGCGAAGTAGTAGACGTCGGTCTCGGTGATGTCGACCGGCAGGCCGCCGGCGCCCGAGGTGGCGTCCACCAGCACCAGCGAGCCCTCGTCCGCGCCCGCCGGACGCCTGATCGGCATCGCGACGCCGGTCGAGGTCTCGTTGTGGGTGAGGCCGTAGACGTCCACGCCGGCCTCGGCGACCGGGAGCGGGTGGGTGCCCGGGGCGGTCTTGATCACCGTCGGCTCGGCCAGCCACGGGGCGGCCTTGACCGAGGAGGCGAACTTCGAGGAGAACTCGCCGAAGTCCAGGTGCTGGGACTTCTCCCGCACCAGGCCGAAGGCGGCGATGTCCCAGAAGGCGGTGGAGCCGCCGTTGCCGAGGACGACTTCGTAGCCCTCCGGCAGCGAGAACAGGCTGCTCACGCCCTCGCGCACGCGCTTGACCACGTTCTTGACCGGGGCCTGGCGGTGCGAGGTGCCGAGCAGGGAGGTCTGGGTGGCGGCGAGGGCACTCAGGGCCTCGGGGCGCACCTTGGACGGTCCGCAGCCGAAACGGCCGTCTGCGGGCTTGATGTCAGCGGGGATCTGGATCTGAGCCACGCGCGCAGCCTACTGGTTGGGGAGCCGTCCGGGGTACGGTCGTCCGCCCGCTGAGATTGTGATCTTGACTGCTCGTCGGCATGCGAACAGCGGGCCCGGCCGGAGCCGGACCCGCTGGTCAGGGGTGGTGCTGACCTGCTCGCGCGCGGTGCGCTCAGTGGGCGATGGCGCCCCAGCCCTCGACCCCCTCGGGCTTGCGCGGGCCGGGGCCGATGTAGCGCGCGGAGGGGCGCACGAGGCGACCGGTGCGCTTCTGCTCCAGGATGTGCGCCGACCAGCCCGCGGTGCGCGCACAGGTGAACATCGAGGTGAACATGTGCGCCGGGACCTCCGCGAAGTCCAGCATGATCGCGGCCCAGAACTCGACGTTGGTGGCGAGCACGCGGTCGGGGCGGCGGTTGTGCAGCTCCTCCAGCGCGGCCTTCTCCAGCGCCTCGGCGACCTCGAAGCGCGGCGCGCCGAGCTCCTTGGCGGTGCGGCGCAGCACGCGGGCGCGCGGGTCCTCGGCGCGGTAGACGCGGTGGCCGAAGCCCATCAGCCGCTCGCCCTTGTCCAGGGCGTTCTTGACCCAGGCGGTGGCGTCGCCGGTGCGCTCGATCTCCTCGATCATGCCGAGCACCCGGGACGGGGCGCCGCCGTGCAGCGGGCCGGACATCGCGCCGACCGCGCCGGAGAGCGCCGCCGCGACGTCGGCGCCGGTGGAGGCGATGACCCGGGCGGTGAAGGTGGAGGCGTTCATGCCGTGCTCGGCGGCGGAGGTCCAGTAGGCGTCGACGGCCTTGACGTGCTTCGGGTCCGGCTCGCCGCGCCAGCGGATCATGAACCGCTCGACGACCGTCTCGGCCTTGTCGATCTCGCTCTGCGGGACCATCGGCAGGCCCTGGCCGCGGGCGGACTGGGCGACGTAGGACAGCGCCATCACGGCGGCGCGGGCGAGGTCGTCGCGGGCCTGCTCGGCGGAGATGTCGAGCAGCGGCTTCAGGCCCCAGACCGGGGCGAGCATGGCGAGCGCGGACTGGACGTCGACCCGGATGTCACCGGAGTGCACCGGAATCGGGAACGGCTCGGCGGCCGGCAGGCCGGGGTTGAACTTGCCGTCCACCAGCAGGCCCCAGACGTGGCCGAAGGAGACGTGGCCGACCAGGTCGTCGATGTCGACACCGCGGTACCGCAGGGCGCCGCCTTCACGGTCGGGTTCGGCGATCTCGCTCTCGAACGCGACGACTCCCTCAAGCCCGGGTACGAAGTCGGACATGCGACGGCTCCTTCAGTTCTGTGTTCGGCGCTCCGCCGTGGTGGGGCGGCGCGCCAGTGACCGAATCGTGGTTGGCACTCGGTGCCAGAGTGACAGGCACGGGGTGCATTGCGCCATACACCACCGCGGTGATGTTGCCCGTGGGGCCACTTGACTTTCCCGCCGAGGGTCGGTCGTGCCCCCGGAGAGCCCGGAATCAAACGCCAGATTCCGGACAATTCCCCGTATGGCGGGCGGCCAAGCGGTGGCGAGTCACCATATCTCCGACCGGGGTTCGTCCGGAGGTAGCGGTGCCGGTTGCTTGTCGTACGGGATGATGTCGGCGTGCAGACCCCGGAACGCGCCCAGTCGGCGCCCCTGAGCCCCGCCACCCGGACCCCGGCCGGTGAGGCCCGCCCCGGTCCGGACCTCACCGTGATGCGCAAGCACTACGTCCACGAGGGCCTGGCCGAGGAGCAGCTCGCGCCCGAGCCGATCGGCCAGTTCACCCGCTGGTTCCACGAGGCCGACGAGGCCGGGGTGGTGGAGACCAACGCCATGGTGCTCTCCACCGCCGACGCCCAGGGCCGGCCCAGCTCGCGCACCGTCCTGCTCAAGAGCTACGACGCCCGCGGCTTCGTGTTCTTCACCAACTACGGCTCCCGCAAGGGCTCCGAGCTCGCCGCCAATCCGTACGCCGGACTGCTCTTCCCGTGGATCGCGCTGGCCCGCCAGGTGATCGTCCAGGGTCGGGTCGAGAAGGTCGGCCGGGACGAGACCGCCGCCTACTTCCGCACCCGCCCGCACGGCTCCCAACTCGGCGCCTGGGCCAGCGAGCAGTCCAGCCCGGTCAGCGACCGCGCCGTCCTCGAACAGCGCTACGCCGACCTCGAACGCCGTTACCCCGAGGGCGAGGGCGTCCCCGTCCCGCCGTTCTGGGGCGGCTACCGGGTCGTCCCGGAGAGCGTCGAGTTCTGGCAGGGCCGGGAGAACCGCCTGCACGACCGGCTCCGCTACCTCGCCGACCCGGACAGCCCCACCGGCTGGCGGGTGGAGCGCCTCTGCCCGTGACCGGGGGCGGCCGAGTCCGGCCCGGGCGCGGCGCCGGGTCCGACCTGACGGGTCGTCACCGTTTTGTGTAGAATGTGCGCGTCGCGGACCAGGTCGGTGATTTTTCTCCGGCCGGCAGCCCGCTGTGCCGGCACGATCGAGTGAGGGACTGATGGGCGTCACCGGTGCGGAAACCGCCGCTGGACTCGACTCCGACCTGGTCGACGTCGCCGCCCTGCCGCTCGACGAACTCGACGCCCTGCCCGACACCGTCCTCGGCGACCTGCTGCGCCGGGTCGTGGCGGACGCCCTGACCCCCGGCGCGGAGCCGCTCGCGGCCTTCCAGTCGGCGCTCGAACTCCGGTGATCCGCCGCTGACCGTCGGCTAAACCCCGCGGGCCGGACGAAAACGCCAACTCTCCGCCGTCCTGGTGCGGTTCACGACATGCTGGGTAAGAAACCAGCGCCGTCACGGCACCGTCGGGGTCGGGGGGAACAGGTGAGTGAGCGGGAACAGCAGCAACGGCCGTACTTCTTCTTCAGCTACGCGCGTCGGGACTTCCAGGCGGAGGACGCCTTCGTCGACCAGTTCTTCAACGACCTGAGGGACGAACTCGGACGCATCCTCGGACCGGCCGTCCAGGCCTACGAACTCGCCTTCCGGGACACCGAACGACTGCGCCTGGGCGACGAATGGGCCGAGAAGCTCGCGCTGATGCTCGGCCGGAGCCGGACCATGGTCGCGCTCTACTCCCCGGCCTACTTCGACAGCCTCTACTGCGGCAAGGAGTGGACGGCCTTCCGCGGCAGGGTCCGGCGCCACCACGAGGAGACCGGGGAACTGCTCTCGGCACTGATCCCGGTGCTCTGGGAGCCGGTCGCGTCCGGCGACCTCGTCACCGAGGTCACCAAGATCCAGTGGGCCCAGCCGGACATGGGCGACGCCTACGCCCGGCACGGCCTGCGCGCGCTGCTGCGCACCGCCCAGCAGGACGCCTACCGCCAGGTCGTCCGGGTGGTCGCCGGGCGGATCCGGGACGCGGCCGTGCGGCGGCTCGCCGAACTGCCCGAGTTCGACCTCGACGCCGTCCGCGGCTACTTCCCCGGGCCGGCCGCGCCCGCACCCGCCGCCGAACCCGGCATGGTGCGGCTGTTCATCGCGGCCGGCCGGGCCTCCGAGGCCGCCGCCGAGGGCGGCTCGTACCCGGGCGGACGGTACGGCGCCAAGCCGTGGCACTGGGCGCCGTTCTACCCGCCCGCCCAGCCCTCGCTGGCCTCGCGCGCCCAACGGGTGATCACCAACGCCGGGCACACCACCACCCTGGAGGAGATCGGCGCCGGGCTCGGCGAGAAGCTCGACCAGGCCCGGGAGGACAGCCAGGTCAGCGTCCTGCTGGTGGACCCGTGGGCGGCAGAGCACGAGCGCTACCGGTCCGCCCTGCGCGAGTACGACGACCAGAACCACCCGGTCACCGGCGTGATGGTGCCGATCGGCGGCAACGACCCGGACGGGGAGCGCGAAGCGCCGTGGGCGGGCGTGCGCGGCGTGTTCCGCCGCAACTGGCTGCGCAGGCGTGACCCGGAGCACTTGTTCCGGGTCAAAGTGAGCCAGGAGAGCTTCGACAGCGACCTCGCCATCATGGTGACGATCGCTCAGAACAAGCTCATGGACGACAACTTGGATTGGGGGGACGATGGCGGCGACGCCTTCGGCTTCGGCCCGGGCGGCGGCCCGGACATGCCCGGACTCGCCATCCCGGCCGGCCCGCCAAGTCCCTCCGGTCCGCCGCGGAGCCCGTCCGCGCGCCGCGATCCGGAAACGACACCGAAGGACGTGCCCGGCCAGCGCCCGGGCGGCCACGACGGCTCTGTCCCGCTGAGGGGAGACGGACGATGAGCACTGAGCCCGGCACGGAGCCGGGACGCGGCGGACCGGGGACGGTCGTCACGTTCTACTCGTTCAAGGGCGGCACCGGCCGGACCATGGCACTCGCCAACGTCGGCTGGATCCTCGCCAGCCGGGGCCTGCGCGTCCTGGTGGTCGACTGGGACCTGGAGGCCCCCGGCCTGCACCGCTACTACCACCCGCTGCTGGTCGACCCCGAACTCCACTCCACCGACGGCCTGATCGACCTGCTGCGCTCCTACGTGAAGCAGGCACTGCCCTCCGCCACCGGGCCGACCGGCCTGCCGCCGGCCGCCTGGCTGGACGAACCCGGGCGGCTGGGCGGCTACACCTGCGGCCTCGCCCTCGACCTGCCGGCCGGCGGCCGGCTCGACTTCCTGCCCGCCGGCCGGCAGAACGCCGCCTACGCGGCCGCCGTCACCAGCTTCAACTGGCGCAGCTTCTACCACGGCCGGGACATCCGCGGCGGCGAGTTCCTGCGCGAGCTGCGCGAACGCTGGGCCCGCGCCTACGACTACGTGCTCATCGACAGCCGCACCGGCGTCAGCGACACCTCCGGCATCTGCACCGTGTTGATGCCCGACACCGTGGTCGACTGCTTCACCTTCAGCGCCCAGAACATCCGCGGCGGCGTGGACGCCGCCAAGGCCATCGCCGAGGCCGAGGAGCGGGCCATCCGGGTGCTGCCGGTGCCGATGCGGGTCGAGGACGCGGAGCAGGAACGCCTGGAGGCCGGACGGGACTTCGCCCGCGACGCCTTCGCCCCCTACCTCGGCCGCTGGCTGCCCGGGGACCGCCGGGCCGCCTACTGGGCCGACGTCGAGGTGCCGTACAAGCCGTTCTACGCCTACGAGGAGGTCCCGGCCACCGTCGCCGACCGCCCGCAGGAGGCGCGCAGCCTGCTCAACGCCTTCGAGCGGCTGGCCGAGTGGATCACCGAGGGGCGGGTCCGCTCGCTGCGCCCGCTCAGCGCCGAGGCCCGCCGCCGGCTGTACGCCGCCTACCTGCGCTCCGCCCGGGCGGTGCCCCGCCAGGTCTTCGTCAGCTACGCGCCCGAGGACCGGATGTGGGCCGAGTGGGCGGCCGCCACCCTCACCCGCTTCGGCTACCAGACCTCCCTGCACAACGCCGCCGAGCCGCACACCGGCCCGCGGCCACCGGAGGTCGCCGGGCCGCTCGACGGCCAGGGCCGGGTGCTCGCCCTGCTCTCGCCCGAGTACACCGCGCTGCCCCGGGCCAGCGAGGTCTGGCAGCTCCTGAAGGGGCGCGAACTGCCCTCCGGCTCCTCGGCGTTGGTCGCCCTGCGGCTCCAGGACTCGGACGAGCCGGTGCCCCGCCCGTTCGTCGGCGAGGCGGTGCCCGACCTGATCCGCTCCTCCGGCACCGCGGCCGAGGCCCAGCTGTACGGCGAACTCGGACCGCCGCCCGGCAGCAACCGCCAGTTCGACACCGACAGCGGCGAGTTCATCGCCCCGGCGCGCTTCCCCGGCACCGCCCCGCAGGTCCAGGAGGCGCCCTCGCGCAACGCCGCCTTCATCGGCCGCGGCAAGCTGCTCGAACTGCTCCGCAACCGCTTCACCGGCGGGCCGGCGGCCGTCCTCAGCCAGGTCCTCTACGGCTTCGGCGGCGCCGGCAAGTCCCAGATCGCCGCCGAGTACGCGCACCGCTTCAAGGCCGCCTACGACGTCATCTGGTGGGTGCCCGCCGAGGAGCCCGCCAACATCCCGCAGAAGCTCGCCGAACTCGCCCCCCGGCTCGGCGTGCCGACCAGCGACGACGTCGCGCACACCGCCGCCGCCGTCCTCGACGCACTGCGCCGCGGCCACCCGTACCGCCGCTGGCTGCTGGTCTTCGACAACGCCGGCACCCCCGAGGAACTCGCCCCCTGGCAGCCCGGCGGCGCCTCCTCCGGCGGACACGTGCTGATCACCTCGCGCAACCAGGGCTGGGCCCGGCACGCCGGCCTCGTCGAGGTCGACGTCTTCCTGCGCGAGGAGAGCATCCGGCTGCTGCGCCGCTTCAACAGCGGCCTCTCCCCGGAGGACGCCGACCAGGTCGCGCACCGCCTCGGCGACCTCCCGCTGGCCGTCGGCCAGGCCGCCGTCTGGCTCCAGGAGACGTCGATGCCGATCGCCACCTACCTCGAACTCCTCGACGACGAACTCACCGAGATGCTGGAGCGCACCCGGCTGCGCCCCGCCGAGTACCCCCACTCGGCCGCCGCCACCTGGCGCATCTCGGTCGAGGAGCTGCGCCGGCTGAACGCCCCGGCCGCCCAGATCCTGGAGATCTGCGCCTTCTTCGGCCCGGACGCCATCCCGATGCGGCTGCTCTACAGCCGGGCCGTCACCCGGGCCCTGCGGCTGCCCCCGCGCGCGCCCCGCGACAAGCTGGCGATCGGCGAGTTCCTGCGCGCCATCAACCGGTTCGGGCTCGCCCGCACCGACCAGGGCAGCGAGACCATCACCGTGCACCGGCTGGTCCAGGCGGTGCTCCGGGACCAGGTCGAGGAGGAGCGGCAGGCCGAGCTGCGCGGGGTGGTGCACGCGGCCCTGGCCACCGCCAACCCCGGCGACCCGGACATCCCCGCCAACTGGGCCGAGTACGCCGAACTCCTGCCCCACCTCTGGCCGTCCGGCGCGCTCGACAGCGCCGACGAGGACGTCCGGCAGTGGATCATCGACTCGGTCCGCTACCAGTGGAAGCGCAGCCTGCACGAGTCCGGCCGGGAACTCGCCGAACGGACCCTGGAGCACTGGCGGGAGGACGGCTACGGCGGCCCCGGCTTCGACGCCGACAACGACGCCCAGACCCTCATGCTGCGCACCCAGCTGAGCAACATCCGCCGCTCCCAGGGCGCCCTCCAGGAGGCGTACGAGATGGACCGGGACATCCTGGAGCGGTTCACCGCGACCCTGGGCCCGGAACACTCGCACACCCTCGCCGTCGCCAACAGCCTCGGCGCCGACCTGCGCTTCCTCGGCCGCTACGACGAGGCCCGGGCGCTCGACCGCAAGACCCTGGACGCGGCCCGGCGCACCCTCGGGCCGGACCACCCGCGCACCCTGATGATCACCAACAACCTCGCGGTCTCCGACTACCTGGCCGGCGACCGCTACGCCGCGCTGGAACGGCACCGCAGCAACTACCTCCAGCAGCGCGACGCCCTCGGCGCGCACAGCCTGTACGCGCTGTCCTCCGCCTCCAACTACGCCCGCGACCTGCGCGAGACCGGGCGGCTGCGGGAGGCGCTGGACCTGCTGGAGGAGACCGTCCGGATCTACCAGCAGACCATCGGCGACAACCACACCGACACCCTGCGCGCCCGCAAGAACCTCGCCGTGGCACTGCGCCGGGCCGGGCGCTACCACGAGGCCGTGGAGATCGACGAGGACATCTACCAGCGCTACCTGGACATCAACGGCCCCGAGCACCCGGACACCCTGGCCGCCGCCACCAACCTGGCCAGCGACTACAACGCGCTCGGCGACACCGACCGGGCCATCCCGCTGGCCGAACGGGCGCTCGCGCGCTACCGCGACTACCTGGGCGAGAACCACCCGGTCACCCTGGCCGGCGCCAACAACCTCTCGGTCTACCTGCGGCTGGCCGGGCGGGTCGCGGAGGCGCGGGAGCTGTCCGGGCGCACGCTGGCGCAGTTCCGGACCGTCCTCGGAGCCCACCACCTCTACATCCCGATCGCGATGATGAACCACGCGAACGACCTGGCGCTGGGCGGGGAGATCCGGGCCGCGCTCGTCCTGGAGCAGGAGGCGGCGCCGCTGATGACCGAGGTGCTCGGCCCGGACCACTACGACTCCATCGGCATCACCTCCAACCTGTCGCTGACCCTGACGGCGCTCGGGGAGACCGAACGGGCCGCCGACCTGCGGGCGGACTGCATCCGACGGGCCCGGATCACCCTGGGGGAGGAGCACCCGACCACGGTCGCCGTGAAGGCGGGCACCAGGCTCGACTCGGACGTGGAGCCCCCGCACGTGTGACCGACGGTGACGGGCGGTCAACGATCCCGCCGGGCGGTGCTAGGTTCACGCGCATGGTGCCGTTCCGGCAGTTCCTGCTGAAGATCCACAGCCGTTGCAACCTGGCCTGCGACTACTGCTACATGTACGAGGCGGCCGACCAGAGCTGGCGCGACCGGCCGCGGCGGATGGAACTGGCGACCGTCCGCCGCACCGCCCGGCGGATCGCCGAGCACGCGGCCGCGCAGGGGCTCGACGAGGTCTCCGTGGTGCTGCACGGTGGTGAGCCGCTGCTCGTCGGCGCGGCCCATCTGGACGCCCTGCTGGCCGAGTTGGCCACCGCAGGGCCCCGGGTGCGGTTCAGCCTGCAGACCAACGGGCTGCGGCTGCTGGACGAACCCGCCCTGCTCGACGTGCTGCACCGGTACCGGGTCGGCGTGGCGGTCTCGCTGGACGGCACCCCGGCCGACCACGACCGGCACCGGCGGCTGCCCACCGGCGCGGGCAGTTGGCAGCGGACCGCGGCGGCGGTGCGGCTGCTCGGCTCCGACCGGCACCGGGAGCTGTTCGCCGGCCTGTTGTGCGTGGTCGACCTGGCCGCCGACCCGGTCGCCACCTACGAGGCGCTGCTGGAGTTCGCCCCGCCCCGGCTCGACCTGCTGCTGCCGCACGCCACCTGGCAGGAGCAGCCGGCGGGTGTACGGCGCGGCCTGCCGCTCGCGCCGCCCCCGGGCACCGACCCGGCACCGTACGGGGAGTGGCTGATCGCCGCCTTCGACCGCTGGTACGACGCGCCGTACCGGGAGACCGGGGTGCGGCTGTTCGAGGAGCTGTCCGTCCTGCTGCTCGGCGGGCGGGCGGCCAGCGAGGCGGTCGGACTGGCCCCGGTCGACCTGGTGGTGGTCGAGGCGGACGGCACCATCGAGCAGGCCGACAGCCTCAAGGTGGCGTACGACGGGGCCGCCGGAACGGGCCTGGACGTGTGGCGGCACGGCTTCGCGCAGGCGGCGGCCCACCCGGCCTTCCGGGCCCGTCAGCGCGGCCTCGCCGGGCTCGGGCCGGAGTGCGCGGACTGCCCGCTGGTCAGGGTCTGCGGCGGCGGGCTCTACGCCCACCGGTACGCGGGTGACGGCTTCGCGCACCCCTCGGTGTACTGCGCCGACATGGACCGGTTGATCCGGCACATCGCGCGTCGGCTGCGGGCCGGGGTGGCGGGCCTGGCCGGGGTCGGGCAGCGGCGGTAGGGCCCGGCCGGCGGATCTCGCCGGGCGTGCTCCGGGCTCACCCGTCCGGGTCATGCCCGGGGCCGGGCCGGCTGAGTCGGCGCCGCGTGGGGAGACTGCGGGCGGACCGGGCGGGCCGCCCGGTCGTTCAGGGGTTCTCAGGAGAGGGCGGAGCGGTGACGGGTGTGGGCGAGGCGGTGGCGACCGGGGTGCCGGGCGCGCGGGGGAACGGCCCGGACGGGCTGCCCCGGCACGGCGTGGACCGGGAGACCTTCCGGGCGATCGCGGGCGCGCGCGGCGGCCCCGAGGCCGTTCAACTGCTGCGGGCCGGGCAGTTGAGCAAGCGGGCGCTGCTGCTGCTGGCGCTGCGCCGGGCGGCGCCGCAGGACGAGGCCTACCGGAAGGCCTACGGCGAGGTGTGCGCACTCCAGCGGGCCGACCGGGCGCGCTGGGAAGAGGTGCTGCTGCGACCGGAGTTGGACGCCTGGGCGGCGGACCGCCTGCGCGCGCTGTCGCTGGGCCCGGCGGCGCCGCTGGACGGGCTGGGCGAGTTCCTGCGGGCGGAGGCCGGCCCGGCGCTCGACCTGGAGTGCGACGGGCTGCGATGGGCGCCGCTGGTCGACCACCTCGGTCCGCGCCGGGTGGACTACGGGCGGCCTCCGGTCGGTCCACTCTCCGACGCAGAACTACTCTTGTGGCACGAGCAGTTGGCCGCGTCCTGGGAGATCCTGGTGCGTCGGCACCGGCGGCACGCGGAGGCGGTGGCGGCCTGCGTCGCCATCGTGGTGCCGCTGCGTCCGGCGCCCGGCGGGGAGGCGGTGAGCGCCGCCGCGCGGCGGGCGTACGGCGCGGTGGCGGCCTCGCTGCCGGCCGAACCGGTGCTGCTCGCGCTGGCCCTGGTGCACGAGTTCCTGCACGTCCAACTCGGCGCTCTGCTGGACCTCGTGCCGCTGCACCGGCCGAACGGCCCGGCGATCTACCACGCGCCCTGGCGGCCCGATCTGCGCCCGATCGGCGCGCTGCTCCAGGGGACGTACGCGCACCTGGGGGTGGCCTCCTTCTGGAGCGCCGAGGCGGCCGCCGGGGTGAGTGAACCGGTCCGCGCGGAGCGGGAGTTCGCCCGCTGGCGGGCACACACCCTGGCGGCGGCCGGGACGTTGCTGGAGTGCGGTGAACTGACCGCGAGCGGAAGGGAGTTCACCGAGGAACTGGCGGGTGCGGTCCGTGAGCTGGGGGCCTGAGGCCGAGCGCCCGGACGGCACCGGCCGATCGGGTGACGGTGCGCTCCCGGAACGCGCCCGGAACTCGTCCGGGACGCGCTGGAACCGGTTGGGGGCCCGCTGGGAATCCGCCGTCCGTACCCCCGGCGCCTGTCTGTGCGGAGACCGGACCGCGGGCTCGAACGCCTGCTCCGGTCAATGCGTTTCGGCGCGCGCAAAGGCGAAGTGCGCGACCGCTGAACGGGTGAATTCTCAGGCCGTCGCGCGCCGTGGTACGGCGTCGACCGGCTGGGCAGACCAACTTGGGGGAGCAAGGTGCCGCGCGGAGTCCTCGCGGGCACTACATTGGTCGCAACCGGGTGGCCTACCCGCACTCGGCAGGTCCTAACCGCGCCTAAGGAAACGAATATGACTCCGGTAACCAGCACCAGGCCGGCCGGCAAGCTCACTGACACTCAGGAGACGCCGGAACGCCCGTCCCTCGCCGAGCTCGCCGCCCTGGGCGCGGAGGAACTCGCCGCCCGGCTGCAGCGCGCCCTCCCCGGCGCGGAATCCGGCCTCGTGCCGGTCGCTGCCTTCAACTCCTCGATCTGACCGGCTCCGAACACCGAACGGACCCAGGCCGAGCTGAACCTGCCACACCCATGATGACGCGAATTCCGGTGCCACTGACGCAATTCGTGGTCAAGATGCACAGCCGGTGCGATCTCGCCTGCGACCACTGCTACGTCTACGAGCACGCGGACAGCAGCTGGCGCTCCCGCCCCAAGGTCATCGGGGAGGGGATCCTGGCCAAGGCCGCCGAGCGGATCGGTGAGCACGCGGTCGCCCACCGGTTGTCCGCCGTCCGGGTCGTCCTGCACGGGGGAGAACCCCTGCTCGCCGGCCCGGACCGGTTGCGCCGCGCCGCCGAGGCGCTGCGGGTGGCGCTCCCGCCCGGCTGCGGCCTCGATCTGCGCATCCACACCAACGGCGTGCTGCTCAGCCGCGCGTTCTGCGAGCTGTTCGCGGAACTGGACCTCAAGGTCGGCATCTCGCTGGACGGCGACAAGGCCGCCAACGACCGCCACCGGCGCTTCGCCGACGGCCGCAGCAGCCACCCGCAGGTGCTGCGGGCGGTCGGGCTGCTGAACGAGCCCGAGTTCCGGCATCTCTTCGCGGGGCTGCTGTGCACCATCGACATCGAGAACGATCCGGTGGCCGTCTACCGGGCGCTGGCCGAACTGCGGCCCCCCGCCGTGGACTTCCTGCTGCCGCACGCGACCTGGGAGGAGCCGCCGAAGCGGCGCCCGGGCGATGCCGCGCGGACGCCCTACGCGGACTGGCTGCTCGCCGTCCACAGGCTGTGGGAATCGGACGCGCGTCCGTTCGCCGTGCGCACCTTCGAATCCGTGCACCGGACGGTGCGCGGGCTCTCCAGTCTGACCGAGTCGCTCGGACTGGAGCCCTCGGACCTGGCGGTGCTGGAGACGGACGGGACCTTCGAGCAGGCGGACAGCCTGAAGACCGCCTATGACGGGGCGCCCGTCACCGGCATGAACGTTTTCGCGCACAGCCTCGACGACCTCGCCCGTCACCCCGGCATCGCCGCCCGCCAGTCCGGTCTGGCCGGGCTGAGCGAGACCTGTCGGGCCTGCCCGGTGGTCCGCGCCTGCGGTGGCGGGTTGTACGCCCACCGCTACCGTGCGGACAATGGCTTCGACAATCCCTCCGTCTACTGCGGTGACCTCATGACGCTCATCAACGGCATTGCGGAGAGCGGAGGTTCGCCCTCCGCCCCGGCTCCGGTGCCCGCCCAGGGCGGTCGGCCCCTGCTGCCGACCGCGCTCTCGCCGGCCCAACTCGACGAACTGGCCCGGGGGTACGGCGGGGCCGACACCATCGCCGCCCTCGGCCAGGCCCAACTCGCCCTCACTCGCGCGATGTTGGCCGCCGCCTGGGACGCCTCCGGGCAGGGGCGGGCGGCGGCCTGGGAGTTGCTGTCGGAGCTGGACGGGGCGGCGCCCCGGGCGGTGGACGCGGTGCTGGCGCACCCGTACGCGCGGGCGTGGGCGGCGCGGCGGATCGCCGGGGACCTGTCGGTGGGGCTGGGGCCGATGGCGGCGCTGGCGGCCGCGGCGGCGGTGCGGGCCGGGCGGGGGGACGCGGTGACGGTGCCGGTGCGGGGCGGGTGGCTGCACCTGCCGACGCTGGGGCGGGTCGCGGTGCCGGACGGGGAGGCGGTGGTGACCGGACGGGCGGACGGCTTCGAGGTGCGGGCCGCCGACGGGACGGTGGCCACGGTGCTGGACCAGCCGTTGCGGCGGGTCCGGCTGGCCGGGGGCTGGACGGTCGCCCTGGAGGATGTGGACCCGCTGCGGGACAGCCATGACCACCCGGTGGCCGAGCGGCTCGCGGAGGCCGAACTGCTCGGCTGGACGGGCGCGTTGCGCGAGGCCTGGGAGCTGCTCGGGCGGGACCTGCCGGCCTACGCGGAGGGCATCCGGGCCGGGCTGGCCACGGTGACCCCGCTGCGGCCCGGCCCGGCCGGGCGGGACGTCAGCTCGGCGGCGCGGCAGGCGTACGGCGCGGTCGGCATCGCCCGGCCCGCGACGGCGCCCACGTTGGCGCTGCTGCTCGCGCACGAGTTCCAGCACGTGAAGCTCGGGGCGGTGCTCGACCTGTTCGACCTCTACGACCGGGCCGACGATCGGCTGTACTTCGCGCCCTGGCGGCCCGACCCGCGCCCGCTGGAGGGGCTGCTCCAGGGCACGTACGCGCACCTGGCCGTCACCGAGTACTGGGGCACCCGGACGGCCGCGTACGACGGCCTGGCCGGGGAGGCCGCCGAGCGGGCGCGGGCGCAGTTCGCGCTCTGGCGGCGGTACACGGCGGAGGCGGTCGAGCGGCTGGGCGAGTCGGGGGCGCTGACCGGACTCGGGGAGCGGTTCGCGGCGGGGATGGCGGAGAGCGTCGCGCCGTGGCTGGACGTGCCGCTGCCGGCGGCGGCGGAGGCCGAGGCGTACCGGGCGCGTGCGGAGCGTGCGGAGCGTACGGAGCTCTCGGAGCGGATGGCAGGGGCCTGAGGTGGAGGAGGGGGTCGCGGTGATCTCGGTGGCCGAGCTGGTGGACGGGTTCGCCGGGCTGGGCGTCCGGGCGGGCACGGTGCTGCACGTCCAGGCGTCGTTGCGGGCGCTCGGGCCGGTCCAGGGCGGGGCGGCCGGAGTGGTCGACGCGCTGCTCGAAGTCCTGGGCGGAGACGGGACGTTGGTGGTGTACACCGCGACGCCCGAGAACTCCTCGACGTCCCGGATCCACCAGGACGCGGTGGCGGGGCTCGCACCGGCGGAGGCCGAGGCGTACCGGGCGCGGATGCCGCGCTTCGACCCGGCCACCACCCCGGCCTCGCCAACCCTGGGCGCCCTCTCCGAGGCCGTCCGCACCCGCCCCGGCGCCCTGCGCAGCGGGCACCCGCAGACCTCTTGGGCGGCGCTCGGACCGCGGGCCGGAGAGATCACCGCCCGGCACCCGCTCACCTCCCACCTCGGCCCGGACACCCCGCTCGGGCGGCTGTACGAGCTGGACGCCCGGGTGCTGATGCTCGGCGTCGAGATGGCCCGCTTCACCGCCTTCCACCTCGCCGACCTGCGCCAGCCCGGCGTGCGGGAGCGGGAGTACCGCTGTGTCACCCCGGAGGGCTGGACCGCCTTCCGGGCGGCCGAGTTGGACGACCTGCACTTCGGGGCACTGGGCGCCCGGGTGCTGGCCGAGGCCGAGGGGGTGCGCACCGGGCGGATCGGCGGCGCCGACTGCCGGCTGGTGCCGGTCCGGGAGGCCGTCGACCTCGCCGACCGGCTGCTGCGGAGCGGCGCGATCGGCTGAGCCCGTCAGCTGAGCCCGTCGGCTGAGCCAAGTACCTGAGCCCCTCGGCTGAGCCACGTACCTGAGCCCAGTACCTGGACCCAGTACCGGACCGGTGGCGTTCCCGTCCTTTCCGGCGACCCCGGGGTGTCGTTGCGTCCGCGCCCTTCGGCGCCGGGTGACCATCGCGCCCAGAAGCGGCGCCGAGCGGCGCCCGGGACGGGAGAGGTGCGGCAATGCGAGGAACGAGGGTTGGCCAGGCCGTGGTGGCGGGGGTGCTGCTGGCGGTCGGTGCGCTGGTGGGGCTGCCGGGCGGCGCCGTAGCGGCCGGGGGGTTCGCGCCGGGGTTCGCGCCGGGGTTCGCGCCCGGGTTCGCCGTCAGGTTCGCCCCCAAGACGGACTACCCGGTGGGGCACAACCCGCGCGCGGCCGTCGTGGGTGACTTCACCGGCCGCGGCCGGAGCGACCTGGCGGTGGCGAACGCCGCCGACGGGACGGTGTCGGTCCTGCTGAACGACGGCCACGGCGGCTTCGCCCCGCAGCGGACCTTCCCGGCCGGGCCCGGCCCGACCGCGATCGCGACCGGCGACCTCCGAGGCACCGGCGTGCGGGACCTGGTGGTCGCCGACCAGGACGACAGCGGGGTCTCGGTGCTGCTGGGCAACGGCGACGGCACCTTCCAGCCGCCCCGCCACTTCGCCACCGGCTCGCACCCGGACGCGGTCGCCGTCGGCGACTTCCGGGGCACCGGGACGCTCGACCTGGCGGTGGCCGACCTGGGCGACTTCGGCGACGGCAGCGTCTCGCTGCTGCTGGGCAACGGGGACGGCACCTTCCGGGCGCCGCGCAGCTACCCGACCGGGGACAACTCCAACCCGGCGTCGATCGCCCTGGCCGACCTCGGCGGCAGCGGTCACCTCGACCTGGTGGTCGCCCTGGACGGCGTCAGCAAGGTCGCGGTCTTCCCGGGGAACGGCGACGGCACGCTGGGCGCCCGGACGGACTACCCGGTCGGGGGCGTCCCGGTCTCGGTGGCCGTCGGCGACCTGCGCCGGAACGGCCGGCCGGACCTGGTGCTCGCCGACTCGGAGAAGTCCGCCGTGGTGCTGCTGGGCAACGGGGACGGCACCTTCCAGCCGGCGCACGCCTACCCGGCGGGCACCGCGCCGGTCTCGGTCGTGGTGGGCGACTTCACCGGCCGTGGCGCGCCCGACCTGGCCCTGGCGACCGGCGATAACTCGGTGGCGCTGCTGCGCGGCAACGGTGACGGCAGCTTCCGGGCGCCGGAGTTCCTGCCCACCGGGTCCGGCGACTTCTCCATTCCGGACACGGTGGTGGCCGGGCGGTTCAGCCGCCAGGGGGGAATCGACCTGGCGGTCACCAACGCCCAGGACGACACCGTCTCGGTGCTGCTGAACGAGCGCCACTGCCGGCGGCCGTGGGGCTGCGCCGGGCGCGGGTAGTTCCCGGCGAACCGCCGTTGTGGCTCCGGCATAGCGTTCACCCCCATTCCATTGCAACGAACGGAGTGGGGGTCGTTGCGTTCCCGGCAGAGTCGTTGCAATGATTGCACCGCATCTAGCTGCTGTTATGGCGATTTGGCGCAACGGATAGGTTGCTGGATGTGCGAACGCAACGTAGCTTTTCCCTTGTCAGAAAGCGCCGCGGCCGAGGGGGCCGCGACGCGGAGGAGAAGGAGAGCACCATGCAGAAGTTCGCCACCACCGCCCCGGTCTCGGCCGTCCTGGACATCCCCGCCGGCCGCATCCGGTTCATCGCCGCCGACCGGGCCGACACCGTCGTCGAGGTCCGGCCCGCCGACGCCACCAAGAGCCGTGACGTGAAGGCCGCCGCGCGGGTCGAGGTCGCCTACGCCGACGGCGTGCTCCGAGTGGTGACCCCGGAGGCGCGGAACCGCGTCCTCGGCAACTCCGGCTCCGTCGAGGTCACCGTCCAACTCCCGGCCGGCTCCCGGATCGACGCCACCGCCGCGCTCGGCGAGTTCCGCGGCGTCGGCCGCCTCGGCGACGTCACCCTCAAGGCCGCCCAGGGCACCGTCAAGCTCGACGAGACCGCCGGCGCCCACCTCGCCCTCCAGGACGGGGACATCGAGGTCGGCCGACTCGGCGGCCCCGCCGAGATCCACACCCAGAAGGGCGACCTGCGGATCACCGAGGCCGTGAGCGGCGCCGTCACCCTGCGCACCGAGTACGGCCGGATCGCCGTCGGCGCCGCCCGCGGGGTCTCCGCCGCCCTCGACGCCGGCACCGGCCACGGCCGGATCCACAACGCCCTGAAGAACGCCGACGGCACCCCCGGCCTGACCATCCACGCCACCACCGCCTACGGCGACATCACCGCCCGCAGCCTCTGAGCCCCCGCCCCCGCCCGCGCCCCGCCCCCGCCCCCGCCCGCGCCCCGCCCCCGCCCCCGCCCGCGCCACGCCTCCGCCCGCGCCACGCCCGCCACGCCTGAGAGAAGGAACGACCATGAGCAGCATCGAGCAGGACCGCCCCGAACTGAGCAAGGCCGCCCAGGACTTCGTCGACGCCGGATTCGCCGGAATACAGCTGCGGGTGCGCGACGACCGCGGCGAATGGACCGGCAGCGCCGGGGTGCACAAGCTGGGCGAGAGCGCGAAGCCCTCCACCGAAGGGCAGTTCTGGGTCGGCAGCACCACCAAGACCTTCGTCGCCGCCCTGCTGCTCCACCTCGTCGCCGACGGCGCGATCGGGCTGGACTCGCCGGTCGCCGAACACCTGCCCCGGTTCGCCCTGGACGAGCGGATCACCGTGCGCATGCTCCTCCAGCACACCAGCGGCGTCTACAACTGCACCGGCGAACTGGAGGGCGGCGAGTTCGTGCCCGGGCTGCCCTCGATCGGCAAGGCGTGGGTGGACAACCGGTTCCACAGCTACCGGCCGGACGAACTGGTGGAGTTCGCGCTGGCCAAGCCCGCCCGGTTCGAACCGGGAGCCGACCAGAGCTACTCCAACACCAACTACACGCTGGCCGTGCTGCTGGTCGAAGCCCTGAGCGGACGCTCCTACGCCGAGGAGATGCAGCGGCGGATCCTGCGGCCGCTGGGGCTGGCGGACACCGTGGTGCCGGGTGACCTCTCGGAGCTCCCCGGCCCGCACGCCCACGGCTACTGCCGCTACCAGGACGGCGAGGAGTGGAAGGTGGTCGACGTATCCCGCCAGAACCTCTCGCTGCTCTGCGGCTCCGGGGACATGATCTCCACCACCCGGGACCTCCAGGTGTTCTTCGGCGCGCTGCTGGGCGGCAGGCTGCTGCCGACTGAACTGCTGGCGGAGATGCGGACGCCGCACGGCATGCTCGGCTACGGACTGGGCCTGTTCATCCAGGAGTTGGGACCGGAGAACGGCGACGTCACCATCGTCCACCACAACGGCGGCGCCCCCGGCGGCTACGGCGCCCTGATGATCGCCACCCCGGACGGCAGCCGTACCCTGACCGCCGGACTGACCACCGGCGACTCGGACAAGAACCCGGCGGTCGAGTTCCCGAAGGCCCTGGACCGGCTGATCAAGGCCGTCTTCTGCTGACCCGCGCTGCTGCCCGGCCGTCGAGGCCCTGGCGCGCAGGAAGTCGGTCCCACCGACTTCCTGCGCAGGCGCGTCGTGGCGGGAGCCGGGCCGCGATACGCAGCGTGGAGACGTCGATACTCTGGGCATTTGGCGCGTGTCTTCGGAGGCGGAGGAACCATGGTTCGGTACGTGGCGCTGATCGGGGCGCTGGCGGCCACCGGCCTGGCGATGGCGGTCGCGCCAGGGGCATCGCAGGGGCAGGCGGCACCACGGCGGGTCGGGTTCTTCGCGGAGGCGCCGCTGCCGGAGGGGGACGTCCCGCTGGCGCAGTTGCCGCTGCAGGCCCGGCGGCAGCTCAGCCCTTGGCCGTCGAAGGTCCGAGCGGGCGTGACGAGCGCGGAGTAGGAACGTCCGCGCCCCCGGCGAAGGGCCGGGGGCGCGGAAGCGGTGGTTCAGGCGGTGAGGTGGTCGAACTCGCTGCGCCGGCTCTCGTCGGCCACCTGGCGGTCCCTGACCGAACGGCACCCGGAAGCCGAGGTGCCGGAGCTCCTGATCCTGGTCGGGACGTACACGACGGTCGCCGGCATCCTCAACTCCTGCCGAGTACCGATCGACGACTGGCTGCCCCGGGCGAGCGCGTAGGCGGACCGTAGTGCGGATGATCTTCGCCGACTAGGGTGGACCACCGTACGGGGGCGGCCGTTCGTGTGCGGCCCCGGGGGACAGGGAGTGTGGACAGATGCAGCCGACGTTCGTACTGGTACACGGAGCCTTCGCGAACTCCTTCTCGTTCGCGCCGCTACAGGCCGAACTCGGCCTGCTCGGGCACCGATCGGTGGCCGTCGACCTCCCGGGCCACGGGTTCGCCGCCACGTTCCCGCGGGCCTACCAGGCGCCGCAGGACCTCGCCGAACTCGCCACCGCGGCCGGGGCGATCAAGGGCGTCACGCTCGCCGACAACGTCGCGCACCTGATCGGCATCCTGGAGCGGGCCAAGGAGAACGGGCCGGTCATCCTGGTCTCGCACAGCCGCGGCGGGCTGACGGCCACCGTCGCGGCCAACCGGCGGCCCGACCTGATCGGCCGGATCGTCTACGTCTCCGCCTGGGCGCCCGTCGACCTCGCGGTCGGCGCCTACTACGCCGAGCCCGAGATGGCCACCGTCGACGCCGCCGGACTGGCCGCGGCGATGGTCGGCAGCCCGGCCGAACTCGGGCTGCTGCGTTGCAACTTCCGCACCGCGGACCCGGCCGTCCTGGCGTCCTTCAAGGCGGCCTTCCTGGCCGACGGGACGGACGAGGAGTTCCTGGTCTTCCTCAACGCCTTCCAGCCCGACGAGAACCTCGACGCCGGCGGCCCCGACGACAGGGCGCAGGCCGACAGTTGGGGCCGGATCCCCCGGTCGTACGTCCGACTGGCCGAGGACACCAGCATCCCGCCCGCCATGCAGGACCGGATGATCCGTGAGGGCGACGCCCTGACGCCGGACAACCCGTACGACGTCCGGACGCTCGTGAGCAGCCACCTGAAGTGGCTGGTCGACCCGGCCCCGGCGGCCCGGGTGCTGGCGGAGGTCGCCGCGCTGCCGCCCAGCGGGTCCTGACCCGCGCGGACGCCGGTGCACGGGAAGTCGGCCCGGCCGACTTCCCGTGTGAGCGTGCATGCAGGCGTCAGGTCTCCTGCCGCCAGACCGACCGGGTCAGCTCGTACTCGACCTCGCCGTGCTCGGAGCCGGGGATCGCGTCGGGCCAGTCGCCGGTGAAGTTCCGCAGGAAGGACAGCCCGGACTTCTCCATCACCCGCCGGGAGCGGGAGTTGACGGCCATGGTGTTCGCGGTGACCCGCTCCACGCCCAGCTCGGTGAACCCCTTGCGGATCAGCGCCCGGGAGCCCTCGGTGGCGTAACCCCGGCCCCAGGAGGCCTGGTTGAGCCGGTAGCCGAGCTCCACCACGGCGGGGCTGTGCTCGTCGAGGGGGCGGAACTCGAACCAGCCCAGGAAGGTGCCGGTGGCCGTCTCCTCGGCGGCCCAGAAGCCGCGGGTGCCGAAGCACGGGTAGTCGTGCAGGAGTCGGGGCAGGACCTTCGCCCGGACGGTCTCCGGGCTGGTCGGCTCACCGCCGTTGATGAAGCGCATGACCTCGGGGTCGTCGTCCAGCGCGTGGAGGGCGTCGGCGTCGGCGTCGGTGAACGGGCGCAACACGAGCCGTTCGGTCTCCAGGAAGGGGTGCATGCGGTGATCCTCGCCGCCGGACGCCGGGCCTGCCACCGGATATCCGGGTGCCCCGACGAGGGGCCGGGGCACCCGGACGGTCAGGCGGTCACGGGCTCCAGCCGGAGCCGACGCATCGGCGACGCCGGCACCGGTGGTGCCTCGGCCGGGCCGAACCACACCCGGACGTCCTCGCCGGTGCGGACGGGCAGGACGGGGAAGTCGTTCTCGGCGTGCTCGGTGCGGTGCAGCGCGTGGCCGGGGCCGAGGTGCCGGACGGCGTAGCCGTCGAAGGCGGCGGTGTCGGCCGGGTGGTAGACGGTCGCCAGCACCTCGCGGGCCCCGGGCGGCGGCAGGAAGCCGGGCCCGCGCAGCAGCAGGACGTCGTCGCTGTCGACCATGGTGGCGTTGGCCGCGTCGCGGTGCTCCCGCCAGACCGGCCCGTAGTAGAAGGCCTCCAGTGAGTGGCGGCGCTCGGCCATCGAGGGGAAGGCGCGCAGCCAGACGAAGCGGTCCGGGTCGTCCAGGTCGCGGAACCGGCCGCCGAGGGTGATGCCGACGGCCTCCTGCCCGGTCACGAGCTCCCGCTCGAACAGCTCGATGAGGGTCTCCCGGGCGCCGGGGCGCAGGGTGTACTGGCGCAGTTCGACGATGACGCTCACGCAGCCAGCCCCTCGAACGCGGGACCGGTGCGGGTGAAGTCCATCGTCCAGTTCAGCTCCCAGCTGCGGCCCCCGTCGGCGGAGAACTCCTGCTCCCAGCGGGCGGTGTCCGGGCCGAGGCGGTGCCAGGCGAAGTGCACCCGGATCGGGCGGCCGTCGAGGACGTCGTCGCCGTGGAAGTCGCCGCGCTCTCCGGTGAAGCCGCCGACCACCGGGGGGTCGAGCCGCCCGGTCCGGCTGTCGGACCAGTGGATCGACCACTGTTCGGTCGCGCGGTCGAACAGCCGCAGGGTCACGCCCCGGCGGTCGAGGGTGGGGAAGACGAGCTCCTCGATGTTGCCCGCGCCCCCGAACAGCGGCCGGCACGCCGTGTGGCCGGGGAACTCCTCCCAGGTGCCGCCACCGGTGAGCGGTGCGGTGAGGCGGCGGTTGGCCACGTTCCAGGAGCCGTGAAAGAAGTCGAAGTCGTTCATGCGCCGCAGGCTAGGGGCACTCCACTGACACCCACTGTCAGTGGAGACGGGAACACTGGGCGGCATGCGCGCGAGCCGACTGGTCAACCTGCTGCTGCTCCTCCAGAACCGGGACCGGATGACCGCCCGGCAACTGGCCGGAGAACTCGAGGTCTCCGTCCGCACCGTCTACCGGGACGTCGAGGCGCTCGCCGCCGCAGGCGTCCCGCTGTACGGCGAGGCCGGGCACGCGGGCGGCTACCGGCTGGTCGACGGCTACCGCACCCGGCTCACCGGGCTGACGGCCGACGAGGCGCAGGCCGCCTTCCTCGCCGCCCTCCCCGGCACCGCCGCCGACCTGGGCCTCGGCGAGGCGCTCGCCGCCGCCCAGCTCAAGCTGCGGGCCGCGCTGCCCGCCGAACTGCGCGAGCACGCCGGGCGGATCCAGGAGCGCTTCCTGCTGGACGCCCCCGGCTGGTACGGCCACGCCGACGAGACCCCGCACCTGGCGGCCGTCGCCTCGGCGGTGTGGGCGCGCCGGGCAGTGCTGCTGCGCTA
This sequence comes from Kitasatospora sp. NPDC127060, assembly GCF_042724935.1. Lineage (NCBI taxonomy): Bacteria > Bacillati > Actinomycetota > Actinomycetes > Kitasatosporales > Streptomycetaceae > Kitasatospora > Kitasatospora sp. NPDC127060. The sequence continues at coordinate 52,017 of NZ_JBHXEG010000035.1, read as the reverse complement.
CCGGCGGTGGCGGGCGCCGGAGGAGATCGAGCGCCGGGTGGAGCCGTACGGGCTGGTGCTCAAGGCGGGCCGCTGGTACCTGGTGGCCGGCGGGCCGTCCGGGACGCGCACCTACCGGGTCGACCAGATCATCGAACTCAGCGATCCAGGGGGCGAGTTCGCCGTGCCGGAGGGCTTCGACCTGCCCGCGTACTGGCGGACGTACCTGGCGGACTTCCACGCCCGGCTGCACACCGGGCAGGCGCTGGTGCGGCTCACCCCGGAGGGCGCCCGCCGCCTCGGGGTGACGCCGGGGGAGGGCGACTGGACGGAGGTCCTGGTCCCGATCGAGTCGGTCGACCACGCGCACGGGGAGTTCCTGCGCCTCGGCGCCGAGGTCGAGGTGCTCGAACCGGCCGAGCTGCGCGAGCGGATCGCCGGGACGGTCCGGACGCTGGCGGCCCGCTACCGGCAGTAGCGGGGCAGCGGGGCAGGGTCGGCGGGTCGGCGGGTCGGTGGGGCAGCGGGGCAGCGGGTCAGAGGCCGACGAAGTGGTCGAACTCGCCGTCCTTGGCGCCCAGGATCCAGGCGTTGAGCTTGACCCGGGTGGTGGTGACGACCAGGTCGGGGTTGTCGGACTGACGGATGTAGACGAGGTCCCCGGCGGAGGCGATCTCCAGGTACTGGGCCTCGCCGGCGCTGAAACTCGACCGCTGCCAGTTGAGCTGGTCCATGAGGGCCCCTTCCGATCGTTCACCGCGGCTGATCGTTCACGTCGGCCGCAACGAGGGTACTGCTCCACGCAAGAGGGCAGCGGCATCGTTTCGGTCATGTCAATTCGTACGACCCGTTGTGCTATTCCATTGGGGTGTCAGTCGTTCCTACACTGAGACCCCGCCGCACGGGGGCTGCGGGAGGCAGGTTGCCGACGGGCCCGGGGGAGGCACGTGTGACTGACCGGGGCTGGGACGAGGACGAGGCCCGGCCGTACTTCTTCCTCTCCTACGCGCACACGCCGAAGTCCGGTGCGCGTGGCGCCGGCGACCCGAACCACTGGGTGCGCCAGCTGTACCGCGACCTCTGCGAGGCGGTGCTCCAACTCACCACGGTCCCGGCCGGGGTGCCCGTCGGGTTCATGGACGAGTCCATGCACCAGGGCGAGTTGTGGGCCGAGCGGCTGTCCGAGGAACTGGCGACCTGCCGGGTGTTCGTGCCGCTGTACTCGCCCCGGTACTTCAACAGCGTGCCGTGCGGCCAGGAGTGGCACGCCTTCACCCGCCGTCCGGTCTACCCGGCGACCATGGAGGTGGAGCGCACCAGCGGCATCGTCCCGGTGCTGTGGGCGCCGATGAGCCGCTACCGGCTGCCCAAGGTGGCCAGCGAACTGCAGTTCAACCACGCGGGGTTCGGGCCCGACTACGCCACCGAGGGCCTGTACGCGCTGATGAAGCTCAGCTACTTCCGGGCCGCGTACGAGCTGGCAGTGCACCGGCTGGCGGCGCGGATCGTCCAAGTGGCGGAGGAGACGGTGATCCCGGTCGGGCGGCGGCTCGAATTCAACGGCCTGCCGAGCGCGTTCAACGTCTCCGCCCCCACCAAGCAGCTGCGGATCTCCGTACTCACCTACCACCAGGGCGAGTTGCCTCGGGACCGCAACCCCGACTTCTACGGCGCCCGGCGCACCGACTGGCACCCGTACCGCCCGGCCGGATCCCCCATCGCCCAGCACGCCGTGCGCCTGGCCCGGCAGTTGGGGTTCCAGCCGACCGTGCACGAGTTCGACGACGAGGTGGAGTCGATCATCGAGGGCAACGCCGAGGCCCCCGGGCTGCTGCTGCTCGACCGCTGGTCACTGCGCGACCCGCGCCGCCGCGAACTCGTCCGCCGCTTCGACCGCTCCGACGCCACCTGGGTCAGCGTGCTGGAGCCGTGGAACACCGACGACCGCGAATGCCTCGAACGGGACGGCGAGTTCAGCGGGCTCTCCGACCAGACCCTGCGCAAGACCCGGCGCGCGGGCCGCCCCAGCTTCCTCGGCGTCACCGGCCCGACCGGGCTGAACAGCCTGGAGGACTTCGACGACGCGCTGCCCCGGGCCGCGATGAAGGCCAAGTACGCCTTCGAGAGCCGCACCAGGGCCGAACCGGAGGAGCCGCCGACGCCCCGGCCCAGCCTGCGCGAGGCCTTCCGCCGCGGTCCCGGAGGGTACGGGCCGGACGGCTTCGGCGGGCACCGGACCGAACCCTACGGACCGGAACCCTTCGACCGGGACCACGACCCCGACCACGGCCCCGACCGGGACGGCCCCATCGCCCGGAACGATCCCCCCGGCCGCAGCACCCCGCTCGACCGCAACACCGACCGAGTAGATCGCACGACCGATCGCACGACCGATCGCACCACCGGCCGCACCACCGACCGCACCACCGACCGCAACCACCGCACCGCCCGTGAGAACGATCGCGACCACCGCTACGACCGTGACGACGGCGATGACCCCGATGCTGGGATGGCGCCCTTGGGAGGACCGAACCGATGAGCGACAACACCACCAGGAACCTCCGCCTCGGCGCCGCCGAGATGGCCGCCGCCCGCGAGGCCGCCCGGCGGGCCGCGGAACAGGACCGCAACGGCCGGATCATCACCTTCTACTCCTACAAGGGCGGCACCGGCCGCACCATGGCCCTCGCCAACACCGCCTGGATCCTGGCCGCCAACGGCTTCCGGGTGCTCACCGTCGACTGGGACCTCGAAGCCCCCGGCCTCGCCAAGTTCTTCCACCCCTTCCTGGACCCGGCCTCGCTGGCCGGCACCACCGGGATGATGGACCTCATCGCCGAGTACCGCGAGGAGGCGCTGCGCCCGGTCGAGCACGCCGAGGGCTGGCACCTGGACTTCGCCCGGGTGCACCCGCACGCGCTCTCGCTCTCCTGGCCGTACTTCCCGGCCGGCGGCAGCCTGGACTTCCTCTCCGCGGGCCAGTTCAACCGCGACTACTCCGAGGCCGTCACCCACCTCGACTGGGACATCTTCTACGACCGCTTCGACGGCGGGCAGTTCTTCGACGCGCTCAAGGCCGACATGGCCAAGCGCTACGACTACGTGCTGATCGACTCCCGCACCGGCCTGTCCGACATCGCCGAGATCTGCACCGTCCAGATGCCCGACGACCTGGTGGTCTGCTTCACCCTCAGCGACCAGTCCATCGACGGCGCCTCCCGGATCGCCCAGCACATCCACGACCGCTACCGCGACCGCGGCATCCGCATCCTGCCCGTCCCGATGCGCATCGACGAGGGCGAGAAGGAGAAGGCGGACGCCGGCCGCGCCCTCGCCCGGGTCCGCTTCGACGGCCTGCCCGCCGGTCTGGGCGGCGAGGAACTCGCCGGCTACTGGGGCTCGGTGGAGATCCCGTACCGGCCGTTCTACGCCTACGAGGAGATCCTCGCCACCTTCGGCGACCAGACCGGTACCCCCACCTCGATGCTGGCCGCCTGCGAACGGCTCACCTCGATGATCACCGAGGGGCGGGTCAGCGGGCTGCCGGCGATCGACGAGGAGGTGCGGCTGCGCTACGTCGACGCCTTCACCCGCCGCCGCCCGTCCGTCCCCGCCGACCTCTACCTGTCCTACGTGCCCGAGGACCGGATGTGGGCGGACTGGATCGAGTCCGTGCTCACCAGGGCCGGCTTCCGGGTGCTGCCGCGCGACCTCAGCGCCGGCACCGACCCGCGCGAGGAGACCGAGCGCGGCATCGACTCCGCCTACCGCACGGTCGCCGTGCTCTCGCCCGCCTACCAGCGCTCCCCGCAGGCCCGGGCGCTGTGGGAGTCGGTGGTCAACTCCGACCCCTCCGGCACCCGGCGCCAGCTGCTGCCGGTGCGCGTCGGCGACGTCCGGCTCACCGCGCCGTTCAGCAACCGCAACCCCGTCGACCTGGTCGGCCGCGACGAGACCCAGTCCATCCAGAGCCTGCTGCGCGCCCTCGGCCGCGGCGACGCGGTGCTCGGCGACGCCCCCACCGGCGGCCCGCGCTTCCCCGGCAGCAAGCCCTCGGTCTGGGACGTCCCGCCGCGCAACCCCTCCTTCACCGGTCGCGCCGCCGTCCTGGAGCAGCTGCGCAACCAGCTGCGCGGCGGCATGGCGGCCGTCCTGCCCACCCCGCAGACCCTGTACGGGCTCGGCGGCGTCGGCAAGACCCAGGTGGCGCTGGAGTACGCCCACCGCTTCATGTCCGACTACGACCTGGTCTGGTGGATCGACGCCGAGCAGACCGAACTGGTCGCCCCGGCACTGGCCGAACTCGCCCGCCGGCTCGGCCTGCGGGTCGGCGACTCGGTCACCGAGGCCGCCGAGGCCGCCCGGGAGGCGCTGCGCCGCGGCGTGCCCACCTCGCGCTGGCTGCTGATCTTCGACAACGCCGACGAGCCCTCCGAGATCCGCCGGTTCTTCCCCGGCGGCTCCGGCCACATCCTGGTCACCTCCCGCAACCAGGCCTGGACCGGGCACGCCGAGGCGCTGGAGGTCGACGTCTTCACCCGCGGCGAGAGCGTCGAGCACCTGTGCCGGCGCGCCCGCAGCCTCTCCCGCCCGGACGCCGACCGGGTCGCCGAGGCCGTCGGGGACCTCCCGCTGGCCGTCGAGGTGGCCGCCGCCTGGCTGGACACCACCGGCACCCCGGTCGACACCTACGTCAACCAGCTGCACGCCGAGGCCGCCCGCGCCCTCGCCGTCGACCACCCCACCGACTACCCCACCCCGGTCGCCGCGACCTGGAACGTCTCGATCGGACGGTTGCGCCAGCAGTCCCCGGCGGCCGTCCGGCTGCTCCAGCTGTGCGCCTTCTTCGCGCCCGAGCCGATCTCGATGAACCTCTTCTACAGCGACCAGATGATCCGCGCGCTGGTGCGCTACGACGCCGACCTCAGCGACAAGTTCATGCTGGGCAAGGTCATCCAGGCGATCGGCCGGTACGCCCTCGCCAAGGTCGACGCCGGCAGCAACAGCTTCCAGGTGCACCGGCTCGTCCAGGCGGTGATCCGGGCCGGGATGACCGACGACGAGCAGGAGATCGCCGTCCACGAGGTGCACCGCATCCTCACCGGCGCCCGGCCCGTCCTCGGCGACACCGACGACCCCGCCAACTGGCCCGCCTTCGACGAGATCTGGCCCCACCTGTCGCCCTCCAAGGCGCACAACTGCGACGAGGCCGACACCCGCCAACTGCTCATCGACCGGGTCCGCTACCTGTGGAAGCGCGGCGAACTCGACCGCGCCCGCGACCTCGGCCACGCCCTCGACGCCGAATGGACCAGCAAGCTCGGCGACGACGACCGGCAGACCCTGCTGCTGCGCTTCCAGCTCGCCAACGTGCTGCGCTCCCAGGGCAACTACGCCGAGGCGCTCGCCCTCGACGAGGCCACCCTGGAGCGCCAGCGGGTGCTGCTCGGCGAACACCACCCGTACACCCTGATGACGGCCGGCTCGCTCGGCGCCGACCGGCGGGCACTCGGCCGCTTCCAGGCCGCGCTCGACCTGGACCAGGAGATCCTGGAGCAGTTCCGCGAACTCTTCGGCGACGACAACCCGCGCACCCTGTCGATGGCCAACAACCTGGCCATCGACTACCGGCTGGTCGGCAACAGCGAGGCCGCCCGCGAACTCGACCAGGAGACCCTCGACCGGCGCACCGCCGTCCTCGGCCCCAAGCACCCCTACACCCTGTCCACCAAGTCCAACCTGGCCCGCGACCTGCGCGAACTCGGCGACTACCGCGGCTCGGTGGACCTCCTCCAGGAAGTCACCTCCGACCTCGGCGACGTGCTGGACCCGGACCTCCCGGAGAACCTGCGCAACGCCAAGTCGCTCGCCGTCTCGCTCCGCCGGATCGGCCAGCTCGCCGAGGCCCGCCGGATCACCAAGGAGACCTACGAGCGCTACCTGGAGCGCTACGGCGCCGACGCCCCCGACGCCCTCGCCTGCGCGCTCAACCTGGCCGCCGACCACAGCGCCTCCGGCGACAAGGAGGCCGCCCGAGACCTCTGCTCCACCGTCTTCGAGGGCCACCGGCGGCTGTTCGGCGACGAGCACCCGTTCACCCTGGCCTGCGCCAACAACCTCGGCATCTACCTGCGCGGCAGCGGCGACGTCCAGGGCGCCATCGAACGCGGCCGGCTCACCGTCGACGGGCTGACCCGCTCCGTCGGCGCGGAGCACCCGTACACCCTCAACGCGGTGATCAACCTGGCCAACGCCTACGGCGACGACGGGCAGACCGACCTCGCCGAACAGCTCGGCCGGTCCGCCTACGCCGGCCTGTGCGGGCGCTACACCCCGCAGCACCCGGACGCCGTCGCCTGCGAGGCCAACCTGGCGATCACCCTGCGCGCGGCCGGCCGGCACACCCAGGCCGCCGAACTGCGCGCCCGGGCGATCTCCGAGCTGATCCGGCAGTTCGGCGAGGAACACCCCAACACGGTCTCCGCGCGCGGCTGGAAGCGGATCAACCGCGACCTGGAGCCGCAGCCGGTGTAGCCGGGGAAGGGGGCGGGGTACGCTGCCGAGCCATGAGCGAGAGCAGCGAGCGGGCCACGGACCCGACCACCCCGCCCCCGGTCCTGGTCACCCGGCACCCCGCGCCCGGCGTCCTGGAACGGCTCACCGACCGGTACGCCGTCACCTGCGGCGAGACCGACCGGGAGCTCGACCGGGCCGAACTGCTCGACGCCGTCCGCGGCCGCCGGGCCGTGCTCACCACCCTCAACGACCGGGTGGACGCCGAGTTCCTGGACGCCGCCGGCCCGCAGCTGGAGATCGTCGCCAACCACGCCGTCGGCTACCACAACGTCGACCTCGCGGCCTGCGCCGAACGCGGCGTGGTCGTCACCAACACCCCCGGGGTGCTCACCAACGCCACCTCCGAGACCGCCTGGGCCCTGCTGCTGGCCGCCACCCGCCGGCTCGGCGAGGGAGAGCGCCTGCTGCGCTCCGGCACGCCCTGGACCTGGAGCCCGAACTTCCTGCTCGGCCTGGAGCTGGCCGGCACCCCGCTCGGTGTGCTCGGCATGGGCCGGATCGGGCAGTCGGTGGCCCGCCGGGCCGCCGCCTTCGACATGCCGGTCAGCTACCACAACCGCCGCGAACTGCCGCCCGAGCAGGCCGCCGGCGCCGAGTGGAAGCCGCTGGAGGACCTGCTCGCCACCTCCACCGTGCTGGTCGTCACCTGCCCCTGCACCGAGGAGACCCGGCACCTGCTGGACGCCCGCCGGCTGGCCATGCTGCCGCCCGGGGCGGTGGTGGTCAGCATGACGGCCGGCGTGGTGGACGAGGAGGCGCTGGCCGCCGCCCTGGAGTCCGGCGCGCTGTTCGCCGCCGCCGTGGACAACTTCGAGCACGAGCCCGCCGTCCCGTCCGCGCTGCTCGCCCAGGAGCGCGCGGTGCTCGTCCCGCACCTGGGCAGCGCCACCGTGCGCACCCGGCAGGCGATGGGCGACCTCGCGGTGGACAACATCCTGGCGGTGCTGGACGGTTCCGGGCCGCTTACCCCGATCCGGAGTTAACCCGCCGCCCAGGCCAGGGCCGTGGTCATCACCCGGAACGCCCCGAAGTGCGCCGCGCCGGGCTCCAGGAAGAGCTCGGAGCCCGGGATGTGGTCGGCCAGCCAGCGGGAGTGGTCGACCGGCGAGAACTGGTCGTCCGCGCCGTGCCACAGCCAGGTCGGCACCCCGATCGACCCGACCTCGAAGCCCCACTCCGCGGTGAAGGCCAGCACGTCGTCGATCCAGCCGTCCGCGCCGTGCCGGAACGCCTCCCGGTAGTTGCTCTGCAGCATCCGGCGCAGCCCGCTGTCCCCCACCACCTCCCGGTCGGCGGGGGAGAGTTCGGTGCGCAGCCCGTTCAGCAGCCGGACCGGGTCGTCCTTGATCTGCCGGGAGCGGAACTCCATCGCGTCCGCGATCCGGCCGTGCCCGCGCTCCGCCTCCCGGTAGGCGCGGACGTTGGACGGGGTCATCCCCGCGTACCAGTCCAGGCCGGTCGCGGCGCGCGGGGCCAGTCCCACCAGCACCGCCACCCGGCTGACCCGCTCCGGCAGCAGCGCCGCGCAGGCCAGCGCGTGCGGGCCGCCGCCGGAACGGCCCAGCACCGCGAAGCCGTCCAGCCCCAACTCGTCGGCGATGGTGCGCACATCGGCCGCCGCGTGGGCGACCCGGCGGCCGAACAGCCGGGTCGAGTCGCCGTAGCCGGGCCGGTCGTAGGAGATCAGCCGCACCCCCAGCCGGTACAGCACGGTGCTGCGCGGGTGCGGCCCCACCCTGCTGCCCGGCATGCCGTGCAGCAGGAACACCGGACGGCCGCGCGGGTCGCCGAGGGACTCGACGGCGAGGGCGCGGCCGTCCGCCGTTTTGACCATCCGTAACGCCACGCGTTCCTCCTAGTACTCCGGGTCGGTGGTGGTGCGCACCTCCCGGCGGGCCTGCCAGGTGGTGTGCTCGCGGGACACCGCGTCCTCGGCGTCCCGGGCCAACCGGGCCCAGAGCTCCTCGGCGTCCACCGACTCCAGGTCCAGCCGGGCGAGTTGGAGGCGGATCAGCTCCAACTCCTCGGCCGCCAGCGCGTACGCGGCGGCCAGCGGGCGGTACTGGCGCAGCTGCGCCCAGGCGGTGACCGAGGCGGCCACCGCCGAGACCGTGCCCAGCGCGTCGTAGGTGAACGCGCCGAGCGCCCGCAGCACCGCCAGCGCCAGACCCAGCGCCGGCAGCAGCACGCCCAGCACGCCGGTCCAGTACCCGGCGCGGGCGCAGTAGCGGGCCTTGCGGCGGTACCAGTCGTGCTGCACCCGGATCCGCTCGTTCAGGTACACCTCGCGGCGCACCGCCAGCGGCTGGCCGCGCAGGTCGCGCATCGCCTCGGTGACCTCGACCCCGCTCGCCGGCACGGGCACCGGGCTGTTCCGGAAGGCGCCCAGCACCCTGGTGAGCTGGAAGCGGTACAGCCCCTCGGCGTCCGGCAGGCTGCGCGGCGGCGGTCGGTAGGCGTCCGCCCGGACGGCGAACTTCCAGGCCAGTGTCTTCACCGACTCGGCGGCCGCCCGGCCCTCGTACCAGAGGCCCTGCGGGTTCTGCCGGCCGATCACCACCGCCAACGCCACCGCGCCCAGGTACGCGGCGGCGGCCGACCAGGCCCACGGCTCGCCGTCGGCCGAGCCGGTCGCGGCGGCGAGCAGCAGCAGGGCCAGCTCCCCGGCGGAGAGCAGCACCGCGCGGCGCTGGCCGCGCAGCGAGGCCGCGTCGGCGGCCCAGAAGAACTCGGGCAGCAGCTCCTGTTCGCGCACCCACCCGGTCGGTCCCGCACCAGACGCCATGCTCGGCCCCCACCCGTCGCTCAGGTCCCTCGGCTCTCCTGCCCCGGGCGGCTTCCCGGTACGCCTGGCGGTGGCCGGAGCGGTCCGCAATGGCCGGGAAGGTCCGCTGGATTGTCCGGTACGCCCCGTAGTCGCACCGGCACTCGCCGTCAGCGGGCGTGCCGGGGAGGCGGGCCGACCGGGATCCGGCGGTCCTGCCGGTATTCAGTAGGTGTAGAGGATGCGCTCGGCGTTCTCGGCCATCTGCTTGGCGTTCCACTCGGTGCCCCCCGGCACGTTGCCGGAGCGGAACAGCGGCGGCGCGGGCGCGTCCCCGGCGGCCGCCCGGTCGGCCAGCCGGCCGACCGCCGAGGCGACCACGGCCTGCATCAGCGCGCTGGTGACGATGGTGGAGACCGGGCCGAAGGAGGTCTCGGCGCCCGGGTGGCTCAGCTCGCCGTCGCCGACCGCGACCTTGCTGTCCAGCACCACGTCGCAGTGGTCCTTCAGGTAGGTGCCGGAGGGGTGGGCCGAGGGGACCTCGCCGGGGTAGGCCAGCGAGGTCACCCCGATCACCTTCAGGCCGCGGTCCCGGGCGTACCGGGCCAGCTCGACCGGCATCACCTGGCGGCCGGACAGTGAGATGAGGAAGAGCAGGTCCCCGCTGGTCGCCGGGGTCAGGTCCAGGGTCGCGGTGGCGAGCCCGGAGACCCGCTCCAGCGCGCTGGACAGCGGCGCGGGCATCATCGTCACCCCGGCCATCCCGGGCACGTTCAGCAGGTTCATCGGGACCAGTCCGCCCGCCCGGTAGACCACGTCCTGGGCCGGCAGCGAGGAGTGCCCGGCGCCGAAGGCGAACACCCGCCGCCCCTCGGAGACCGCCTCGGCCAGTAGGGCCGCCGCCGCCTCGATGGTGTCGGACTCCTCCTCGCGGACCCGGTTCAGGTGGGCGATCGCGGCGTCGAAGTACCTGCCGACCAGGTCGTTCATCGGGTGCCTTCGCTCTCTGCCGGTGGGGGGCGCCGGCCGGGTGGGGCGGTCGGGATGGCCCGGACCGCCAGTGGAGAAAGCTACGGCGAGCACGGTCGCGCCCCGGCGGCACCGCTGTCAACAGGAACGAAAACCGGTCCCGGAAACCCCGGGGCGGGCTCGGTTGTCGGTGCGGTACGTCAGAATTGGCGGTGAGGACACCGAAGAACGGAGCCAGCGGCGATGTCTGGGCTGATCGACACCACAGAGATGTACCTTCGCACCATCCTGGAGCTGGAGGAAGAGGGCATCGTCCCGATGCGTGCCCGGATCGCGGAGCGGCTGGAGCAGAGCGGACCCACGGTCAGCCAGACGGTCGGCCGGATGGAGCGCGACGGGCTGCTCCAGGTCGCCGGGGACCGCCACCTCGAACTCACCGAGGAGGGCCGCCGGCTCGCGGTGCGCGTCATGCGCAAGCACCGCATCGCCGAGTGCCTGCTGGTCGACGTGATCGGCCTGGAGTGGGAGCAGGTGCACGAGGAGGCCTGCCGCTGGGAGCACGTGATGAGCGAGACGGTCGAGCGCAAGGTGCTCGCCATGCTCGGCCACCCGACCCAGTCCCCGTACGGCAACCCGATCCCGGGCCTGGACGAGCTGGGCGACACCAAGGCGGAGGGTGAGGGCTTCGACGCCGCGCTCGTCCCGCTGGACTCCGTCAAGCCGGGCGAGGCCGGGGCCGACGTGGTGGTCCGCCGGATCGGCGAGCCGATCCAGACCGACAGCGCGCTGATGAGCACCCTGCGCCGGGCCGGCATCCGGCCGGGCTCCACGGTGAAGGTGACCATGGGCGCCGGCGTCGGCGGTGTGCTGGTCGGCACCGGGGAGAACGCGGCGGAACTGGGCAAGGACATCGCCCAGCACGTCTTCGTCGCCCAGGCCTGAGCCACCGCCCCACCGCCTGAGCCCACCGCCTGACCCCACCGTCCGACCCGACGCGACCTGGTGCCCCGCCTCGCCGCCCGACCCCGGTCGGCCGGGGCCGCCCGCTCCGTACCGACGATCAGGGCCCGCTGCTCCCCGTGCAGCGGGCCCTTCTCGTCCTCCCCGGCTCCCTCCCGCTCCCCTCCACCGCCTCGCCCGGCTTCCCCGTCCGAGCGACCCTTCCGGCGACCCCCACACCGCCATTCCTCCCCTCGGCCGATCTTGGCAATCCTTGAGCGCAGTCACTCGTACGGGGGGCTTTCCCGGTTGACCAGCGGGTAGACCGAGGTCTTATCCGCACATGCGTATGACGGGCCTCGTCTCCGGTGGGAGACAAGGCCCGTCACTCGCGCGCGTTGTGTCGCGCGGTGCGCACCCTCACCCGATCGGCGCAGGGCGGCAGGCTTCGGCCCGGACCGGACCTCGGGCCCGCGGCGGGGCGTGGTCCGGTCAGACGCCCGCCGGCTGGACGGCCGGGACGGGCTGCGCGGGCGCCTCGCGGCCGCAGGCGTACGCGAGCGGGCTGATCAGCTCGGCGGCGTCCGGCAGCCAGCGGTTGGACTCGGAGGGGGAGCGGGCCCACTGGGCGTATCCGGTGGAGCCGATCCGGGACGGCGGGGCGACCGTCCAGTCCCCCTCGCCGCGGGCGACCAGGTCCAGTCGCCCGGGCGGCCAGCCGAGCTTGCGGAGCATCTCCGGCAGCTTGGCCGCGACCCCGGGCAGCACCAGGAAGTGCAGCCGCCGCCCCACCCGGCCGGGCGAGGTGGGCAGCACCACGACCGGGCCGAGCTGGAGGTCCATCCGCTCCATCCGGGCCAGCGCGAGGCACCCGGCCGTCTCCGGCACGTCCAGGACGTCGAAGGACCGGCCGGTGGGCAGCAGGATCGAGGCCTTGGGCCGCTCCGTCCACCAGCGCCGCACCGCACCCGGCCCGGCGCTCGCCTTGCGGGCCCAGTCCGCGTCCAGCGGGTGGGCGCCCGGCTGGGTGCAGCGCTGGTCGCCGCAGGAGCAGCGGGCGGGGCCGTCGCCGTCGATCAGCCAGGCGCCCGGGGCCACCTCCCAGTGGCGGTTCTCGGCGTAGCCGACGGCTTCGATCAGCAGCGGGGGCAGGCCGGCGTTCTTGTCCTGGCCGGGGGCGTCGGGGATGTCTTCCACGGGCTGCTCAACTACCGTGTGTGAGGCTGGTTACGGCCCGGCGGGCCCCGGTCGGCCGCATCCCGGCAATGTCACCCGAACCGGTGACTCAAGCGAGTTGGGGCGGGCGGAGGCAGGCGCAGCGGGGGCGCACGGAAGCATTCCCCAGGGCGCGCGGGGGGTGCGGTTCGTCACCGTGGGTATCCCGCTGGCGTTGCTGATCGCTAACCTGGGGTCAGATTCCTTGGACGGTCGGACAGTCGGCAACAGATCAGCACATCGTCGCCCGCCGGCCGGGACCGGAGGGTGTGGGGAGGCGAAGCCCAATGGCCGCGAGACCACTCGTCGCACGACAGCCCAACGAGCGCCTGCAGCAACTGATCCAGGAGGCCAGCTGCTCCAACGCCGGTCTGGCCCGCAGGGTCAACCTGTGCGGCGCGGAGCACGGACTGGACCTGCGCTACGACAAGACCTCCGTCGCCCGCTGGCTGCGCGGGCAGCAGCCGCGCGGGCAGGCGCCGGCCGTGATCGCCGAGGCGCTCGGGCGCAAGCTCGGCCGCAGCGTGTCGGTCGAGGAGATCGGCATGGCCGACGGCAAGAACCTCAGCTCCGGCATCGGGCTGCAGTTCGCGCCGACCCTGAACGCGGCCCTGGAGCAGGTGTGCGAGCTGTGGCGCAGTGACGTCGGCCGGCGGGACTTCCTGACCGGTGCGACGGTCGCCGCCTCCGCGCTGGTGGAGCCCAGCCGGGACTGGCTGATCACCCCGCCCGACCCGGTGGTGGCCCGCACCGGCGGCCCCCGGGTCGGCCCCACCGACGTTGCCGCGATCAAGGCGACCACCGCGATGCTGGTCGACCTGGACCACCGCTTCGGCAGCGGTCACGTCCGCCCGGTCGTGGTGCACTACCTCAACTCGGTGGTCTCCGGCCTGCTCGGCGGCGCCTACCGGGAGGAGACCGGCCGCCATCTGTTCGCCGCGGTGGCCAGGTTGACCGAACTGGCCGGCTACATGGCGGTGGACACCGGGCAGCCCGGGCTCGCCCAGCGCTACTACATCCAGGCCCTGCGGCTCGCCCAGGCCGCCGACGACCGCGGCTACGGCGGCTATGTGCTGGCCGCCTCGATGAGCCACCTGGCGGCCACCCTCGGCAACCCGCGGGAGATCGCCCAACTCGCCCGCGCCGCCCAGGAGGGCGCCCGGACGGTGGCCACCCCGACGGCGATGGCGATGTTCTACGCCGCCGAGGCCCGCGGCCACGCCCTGCTCGGCGACGCCCGCTCCTGCGAGGCGGTGTCGGCCAAGGCGCTGGAGATGATGGAGAAGCGCCGCCCGGAGGACGACCCGGACTGGATCGTCCACTTCGACGACGCCTACCTCGCCGACGAACTCGCCCACTGCCACCGGGACCTGGAACAGGCCGGGCCGGCCGAGCACTACGCCCGCCGGGCGCTCGACCTCCACCCGCCGACCCGGGTCCGCCGCCGCGCGGTGGACCTGGTGCTGCTCGCCACCGCCCAACTCCAGCAGCGCGACCTGGAACGCGCCTGCGAGACGGGCACCCAGGCGGTGCGGCTGCTGAGCGGGCTGCGCTCCAACCGGGGCGTGGAGTACCTGGACGAGTTCCGGCGCCGGCTGGAGCCCTACCGGGAACAGCGGGTGGTGCGAGAGTTCCACGCCAGGGCGGACGCGGAGGCGGCCTGAGGACCGTCCGATCGTCTGTGCAGGGAGCGTGTGGGATCGTCCCGCCCACGTGGTCACCCGGTGAGGCGAACCGGTAGCGTGGGCGCGACGTCCAAGGAACTGTGATGCTCCCAAGAACCGACGAGATGTGGTCCGCCGCCAGTGCGCGGTCCTGCACAGGTGAGGAATCGCGTTGAGTCAGCGCCGCTCGTATCCCAACTCGGGTGACTTCAACCTGGACGACCTGTTCCGCCCCGAGCCCGGCCAGCCCCAGGGCCAGCCGGGCCAGCCGCAGGGCCCCACGGCCGTGCCGCCGGTGGGCCAGCCGTCCGGGCAGCCCGAGTACCTGGGCGAGGGCGCGCACGCGCTGCCGACCCAGGCCCCGCCCGCCCAGCAGCCCCCGTGGGGCGCCGCGCCGCAGCCCGGTTACGGCGTCCCGCCGCAGGCCGAGGCCGCCCCGGAGACCCAGCACCTGCCGCCGTACCCGGCCGGCGACCCGCAGGGCGGCTACCCCGCGCCGCAGCCCGGCTACGGCGTCCCGCCGCAGACCGCGCCCGGCTACCAGGGGCACCAGGGCTACCCGCAGGCCGTGCCGCAGCAGCAGCCGGGGTACCCGGGCCACGGGTACCCCCAGCAGGGCGGTTACGCCCAGGACGGCTACCCACAGCAGGACGGCTACGGGCAGCAGGAGGGCTACGGGCCGGAGCGGGACGCCACCCAGGCGGGCCGCTCGGGCCGCGGCGGCCGTTCGTCCAACAAGCTGGTCATCGGCGGCGTGGTGGCCGGCTTCGCGGTGGCCGGCGTGCTGGTCGCCGTGCTGATGAACGGCGACGACACCACCACCAAGTCCGACCAGAAGACCGCCCCGGTCGCCGCCACCGGCAGCAGCGCCCCCGGCGGGGCGAGCGCGAGCGGCTCCGGCGCGGCGGCCGACCCGGAGGTCAAGGCCCAGGCCCAGCCGCTGTCCGACCTGCTGGGCACCGCCAGCGACAGCCGCAGCGCGGTGGTCTCAGCGGTCGCCTCGGTGCAGAAGTGCGACAAGCTGCCCGACTCGCAGCAGGCGCTGTCCGGCGCGGCCGGCAAGCGGCGCGAGCTGCAGACCAAGCTCGGCCAGCTGAAGACCGACAAGCTGCCCGGCGCCCAGCAGCTGGTCGAGCAGCTCAACGCCGCCTGGACGGCCTCGGCCCAGGCCGACGACGAGTACGCGGCCTGGGCGACCGACGCCCAGGCCTCCTGCGACCCGAAGAAGCCGGACACCGGCAACCAGCACTACAAGAACGCGGTGCAGGCCAGCGGCACGGCGACCACCGCCAAGAAGCAGGCCTCCACCCTGTGGAACGCGATCGCCACCCAGACCGGGCTGCCCAGCCGCAGCGACGGCGACCTCTAGCAGTGCGGAACGGCCTCTAGCAGTGCGGAAGGGCGGGCCCGCGCCGGGCCCGCCCTCGGTGCCGTGCCCGGTCAGCTCGGGGAACGGGCCCCGGTGAGCACCCAGCGGACGTCCACGAAGCCCGGCTGCTGCAGCGTCATCCGGCCGGTCCTGACCACCTGGTAGGTGACCCAGGTGTTCACCAGCCGCGGGGACTCGGTGCTCGGCAGCATGTTGGTGGTGCCCCAGTTCAGCGGAGGGGTGAGCCCGACGTCGATGCCCTCACCGCTGTCCAGCAGGGCGGCGATGGTCTTCGCGGTGACCGCCTTGCCGGCCGCCGCCAGCTTCTCGGTGACCACCCGGAACACCTCGTAGGCGACCCAGGTGGTCTCCACGCCCGGGTCGGCGACGTCGATGCTGTGCCCGTCGGTGGCCTGGGAGCGCACCACCGCGCGCAGCGCGTCCCAGGTCTTGGCCGACTCCGGCGGGTACCAGCTGGTGACGAACGCGCCGGCCAGCGGGCCGGAGTCGCCGCCGGTGGAGTCGACCACCGACTGCTGGACGCTGCCGATCACCGAGGCGATCCGGGTGTTCTTCGCGTTCTGCCGCCGGTAGGCGTCCAGCAGGTTGCCCGTCGGCTCGGCGGCCAGGGCGCTGGTGACGCAGTTGCCCGGCTCGTCCTTGCCGATCGCCTTGCGGACCACCTGGCCGTAGTCCGAGGACTGCTCGGGCGCCTTGACGTCCAGCAGCTTGATCCCGGCCGGCTTGAGCGCGTTGCCCAGGTAGCCGAGCAGGTTGTCGCCGGCCGGGGTGTCCGGGCGGATCAGCGAGACGGCCTTGCAGCCGGCGTCGACCAACTGGCGGCCGCTGCCGGCGATCAGCGCGGGCATGCCGCCGTCCACCGGGTAGGACAGCGGGCTGGAGAACTCGGGCTGGGACAGGCCGTACCCGCCGATCAGCGGGATGCCGGCGCGCTCCAGCACCGGCATGAAGGCGTCGCCCCACTGGCTGTAGGAGCCGAGCACGGCGACCGCTTTGGCGTCCACCGCCTGCTGGGCGCAGGCCTTGGCGCCGTCCGCGGTGTTGTGCTCGTTGCACGTGATCACGTGCAGCCGGTGACCGTTCAGCCCGCCCTTGACGTTGACGTCGCGGCCGATCGACTCGGCGAGCGCGGTCATGCCGGGGCGGTCCGCGGAGCCGGTGCCGGACGGCGACCAGGTCATCACGGTCAGGTCGTCGGCGTTGGTGGAGGCATCGGCCGGTCCGCCGCACGCGGAGGCCGAGAAGAGGGTGGGGAACAGCACCGCGGCGGTCACCGCGGCGGCGATCGGGCGCCGCGGGCGGCGTCCGCTGATCGTGGGCCGGGCCCGGGAGGAGTCCCTTCGGCTGGTCATCGGTCTTCCCTCTCTGGGGCGCCATCCGGCGCACCGGGGAACAAGCCAAGCCCCGGCGCCGCAAGCCGAGAGGGCAGAAACGCGAACGCCCGGCAAACGGCCGCCGAAATCCGGGTCGGTACGCGTGTAGATCGCGAGTGGAGTACGAACAGACGGGGAACGTACGATCGTTCACCATGTCCGCCAGCACAGATTCTTCGCACCGGTCCGCCCGAAACCCTTCTCGTCCGGGCCACCGCTCCAGCACGATGGGCGGCATGCCGCTCAACGACCTGCCCTGGTGGCGCTGGCGAGCCCGACTGCGCTCGGCGCTGCACATGCTGTCCGACCCCGGTTTCCAGCACGAGGCCTGGCTGACCGGCCGGGAGGGCTACGGGGACGTCACCGACGCCGTCTACCGGCTCGTCGAGGACACCTGGCTGGACCGCTGGTCCGCCGAGAAGTACGTGGGCACCATGTTCCGCGACTCCGCCGAGGCCGCCCTGGTCGACGTCGCGGTGCTGCGCGCGGTGCAGCTGCTGCACGAGGTCGGCGCCGACGCCCCGGCCTCCGCCTACCTCGGCCACCCCGGCTGGCCGGAGACCGTCCGGGCCGCCCGCGAGGCCCACGTCGCCCTGGCCACCGGCGACGGGGACGACCCGGACGCCACCCCCAGGTCGCTGGACGTGCTGCGCATCCTGACCCAGGTCTGAGGCCGCCCGCCGGTCGGCGCCGTCCCGCAGTACGGGCAGCGGGGCGGCGACCGTCCACGATGTGACACGCTGGACCATTCACGCACGCGCGTGACGCATTCGTACGAGCTCAGAACGGGATACCCGCAGTGGAACAGCAGCCGGCCAGCGCCCAGTACGTCCTCACGCTGTCCTGCCCCGACAAGCAGGGCATCGTCCACGCTGTCTCCAGCTACCTCTTCATGACCGGCTGCAACATCATCGACAGCCAGCAGTTCGGCGACGGGGACACCGGACTGTTCTTCATGCGGGTGCACTTCTCCGCCCCCGAGCCGGTCACCGCCGACAAGCTGCGGGCCAGCTTCG
Source organism: Kitasatospora sp. NPDC127060 (assembly GCF_042724935.1). Lineage (NCBI taxonomy): Bacteria > Bacillati > Actinomycetota > Actinomycetes > Kitasatosporales > Streptomycetaceae > Kitasatospora > Kitasatospora sp. NPDC127060. The sequence goes on along the minus strand of NZ_JBHXEG010000035.1, from coordinate 34,132 downwards.
CCGCGATCGGCGCCTCCTTCGGGATGGACTGGCAGATCCACCCGACCGAGCAGCGGATGCGGATCGTCCTCATGGTCAGCAAGTTCGGGCACTGCCTGAACGACCTGCTCTACCGCACCAGGATCGGCGCCCTGCCGGTGGAGATCGCCGCGGTGGTCTCCAACCACACCGACCTGCGGGACCTCACCGAGAGCTACGGCGTCCCCTTCCACCACATCCCGGTCACCCGGGACACCAAGGCCGACGCCGAGCGGCAGCTGCTCGACCTGGTCGAGAAGGAGAACGTCGAACTGGTCGTGCTGGCCCGCTACATGCAGGTGCTCTCCGACCGGCTGTGCACCGAGCTGTCCGGCCGCGTGATCAACATCCACCACTCCTTCCTGCCGAGCTTCAAGGGCGCCAAGCCCTACCACCAGGCGCACGCCCGCGGCGTGAAGCTGATCGGCGCCACCGCGCACTACGTCACCGCCGACCTCGACGAGGGCCCGATCATCGAGCAGGAGGTGGCCCGGGTCACCCACGACGTCAGCCCGGACCAGCTGGTCGCGCTCGGCCGGGACGTCGAGTGCCAGGCGCTGGCCCGCGCGGTCAAGTGGCACAGCGAGCACCGGGTGCTGCTCGACGGCACCCGGACGGTCGTCTTCGGCTGAGGCCCGCGGTCCGGCCGCGGCCGTTGCGTTGCGGCGGAAGCCGCGCGGCCGTCAGCGCCGGGAGAGCAGCGGCAGCGCGTGCAGCACCTCGCGCACCGCGGCGCGGTCACCGTGCTCGCCCACCGGCAGCCGGTCCGGGTCGCGGTGCGCGGCCGCCAACTGGCACAGCTCCAGGCCGTCCAGCACCATCGAGGCCACCGGCTCCCCGCCGGGAGCCTCCGTCGGCCCGCCGTCCAGCGGCACCAGCCACTCGCCGGCCGCCGGACCGTCCACCACCAGCCGCAGCCGCCGGCCGCCCGGGGCGGCCGCGGGCGCGTCCGGCGCCCCGGCGGGTTCCGGGTGCGCCGCGCGCAGCCCGGCCAGTGCCCGCGGCAGCAGCCGCACCACCAGCTCCACCATCTGCCGCAGGTGCTGCGGCGACGGCGGGGCGTACGGATAGGCGACGGCGCGGGCCACGTCCTCGCCGTGCACGAAGCACTCCAGGGCGCGGTCCACGAAGGCGTCGCGCAGCGGCAGCACCGCGAAGCCGAGGTCGACCGGGGTACTGCCCTGCGGGGCCAGCGCGGCGCTGCGCACCAGGTCGTGGGTCTGCTGGCGCCAGCGCGCCCGCACCGACTGCGGCGGCAGACCGGCCTGGTCGGCGAGCAGCCGGGCGGTGCGCGCGCCGACCGCCGCGTACGGTCCGCCCTGCGGCGGCACCCGTGGCACCCGCGGCGCCGGGACGAAGGCCTCCTGCGGCGGCACCCTCCGCTCCACGGCCGGCCCGGGCCCGGCCACAGCGGCGGCCGGCACCGGGTCGGGCAGACCGAGGGCGAGCGCCAGGAAGCCGTCCACGGCGGTCAGCCGGCCCAGCACCTCGGCCGGGTGCAGCCGCTCGGTGCCGCCGTACCACGGCAGTTCGGCCACCTCCTGCCACTCCTCCGGACCGAGGTCGCGCAGCAGCGCGTCGAGCTTGGCGGTCTCCGCGGTGTACGGCATCCCCCAGGCGGGGACGGGCAGTTCCGCCGGGCGGCGGGCCAGGCACCAGTCCAGCACCTGCCGGCGCAGCGAACCCGGCTGGTCCAGCGGCTCGTCCAGGGAGAGCCAGCCCGCCGCCTCGCGCAGCCGGGCCGCCTCCTCGGCACACTCCGGACAGTCCCGCAGGTGCTGCTCCAACTCGGCGGCCTCGCGCGGCGGGCAGGCACCGAGGGACCACGCGCCGAGCAGCGAGCGCAGGGCGTCGTGCCGCTCCTCGCTCATCCGCCCGCGCACCTCTCGACGATTCGCTCGCGCACGCTCACCTGCCCCCGTCCCCCTCGGTGTGCTCCTGGCGGGCGCGTTCGTCGGCCAGTTCGGTGGCCAGCAGCTCCAGTCCGAGCCGCATCCGCTGCTTGGCGGCCTGCTCGCTGATGCCGAGCAGCCGGGCCGTCTCCTGGTAGGTGCGACCGTCGTAGTACGTCACCGCGATGGTCTCACGCAGGGGTTGGGGCAGGGAGTCGACCACGTACTGCATCCGCGCGGCGGTGGCCACGGCGCGGATCTCCTCCTCGCCCGCGCCCGCGCCGGTGCCGCGGCCCGCGTCCGGTCCGGCGGCGCGCCGGGCCCGCAGCCGTTCGACCGCGCGGCGGTGGGTGAGCGAGCCGAGCCAGGAGCGCAGCGAGCCCTGGGCGGGGTCGAAGTCCTCCGGGTGCTCCCAGACGTGGGCGAAGACCTCCCGGGTGAGCTGGGCGGCGGCGGCCTGGTCGGCGAGTATCCGCCCGGCCAGGCCGTGCACCATCGGGGCGAGCCGGTCGTAGAGTTCGCCGAGCGCGGTCTCCTCGCCGCGGGCGAGGCGTCGCTGCAACTGCTCGTCCCAACGCGGGATCCGGTCCGGGGTGGCCATCGAGAACCAACCCTCCTGCCCGGCTCGTTGGCGTTACCCAACGGTATCCCCTGGCCGGTCGGCGGCGGAGGGGAATCCGCCAAGAACGGAACCCCGCCTCGTGGTTCGGATCCGTGGAGCCGGGCCGGCGAACGGCGGCCCGGCGGACGGCGGGTCGGCACCGGAGCGGCTCGTCCCGTGTGGGACGGTCCACCGATGGCGCTGTTCGAGAACCGCTGGACATATGTCGCACGGGTGGTTCGCGAGTGGCGGGCGGGGCGACGGGGGTGTCCGGCGGTAGGTTCCCGCCCAGGGCGTGTCCGACACGCCCTGCGGGACCGGCGTCGGCCCGGGCCGGACGAGTACCGGTGCGAGGCTCGTGAGAGTGAGCGGGACAGTATGCACTGCCCTGTCCCCCGATCGCCGGAATATGCCCGAAGCGCTTGCTGCGGTCCGTCCGCCCACGCATCCTGAGGCGTATTCGTGTCGTGGCCGGTGCGCGACCGACGAGTTGACGCGGGCGAGTGGCGCGGGCGAACGGGTCGGCGAACGCCCGGGCGAGCCGGGTGGCACCGGGCGAAGTGCGAGGGCCCCGCCGGCCGGCTGATCCGGCCCGATCGGGACGTTGGCCGAACTGCGAGTGCGGGTGGTGGAGCGGTGCAGGTTCTTCAGGTACAGCTTGCGGTGCAGGCGGACCCCGCCGAGGTCGGCCGGGCCCGCCGGTGGGTGCGCTCGCGGCTGCTGAACCACGGGGTCGACCCGGACGCGCCGATGGCCGAGACGGTGGTGCTGGTGGTCTCGGAGCTGGTCACCAACGCCGTGGTGCACACCGGCTGTCCGGCCGTGCTGAGACTCTGTCTGCCGGTGGCCGAGGGTGCGGCGCCGGCCGGTCCGCCCGGCCCGCTGCGGGTCGAGGTGGCCGACGCCAGCCAGGCCGCCCCGGCCCCCCGGCACGCCGGCGCGGACGAGGACGCCACCAACGGGCGCGGCCTGGAGCTGGTCGAGCTGCTCTGCGAGCGCTGGGGCTGGTACCCGGACGGCTCGGGCAAGCGGGTCTGGTGCGAGATCGGCGCCGAGGCCCGCCCGGCGGATCCCCTGGCCGGGATGGACTGGGCGGCTCTGGCGCAATAACGGCTTCCGGCACGGCCGGTGTCGATCACCGGCCGAAAGCTGACGCAACCATTCCGAATTTCGGACTACCCATTGACGTGACGTATCCGACTGATCACGCTTGGGTGCGGCTCCCGTTGCGAGGGGACGCCGAGGGGACGTCCGTCCGCCGCCACGGTGCTGCTGTCCAGGGGGATCGCGTCAGCAGGGGGGATCGTGGACTGCCGGGCGCGGCCCACTCCTCGGCGAGTGCGGAGGCCGTGGCGCGGGTTCAGGGCCCGTGCGCCGTGCTCGGACGGCGGCCCGCCACGTTGCGCTCGGCGCGTACGCGGTCGGCCGCCGTCCGGTGCGCCGGCCCCGGTGAGGCGGATTCCGGCCGGCGGCCCGCCCTTTCCCGGGATTCACTCGGCCCTGCCCGCCGTCACCTGCCTTCACTCGGCCTCACCTGCCTTCACTCGGCCTCACTTGGCTTCACTCGGCTCTACTCGGCTTCGGCCGGGACGCGGGACCGGGCCGGGTTCCGCTCCTGGGAGCCGGCCTGCGCCGGGGTGGTCCGGAAGGTGCGACGGTAGGTGGACGGTGCCACGTCCAGCCGGTCGCGCAGCTGCAGCCGCAGCGAGGCGGCCGTTCCGAAACCGGACTCCCGGGCGACCTGGTCGATGCTCAGGTCGGTGCGCTCCAGCAACTGCCGGGCCCGCTCGGTGCGCTGGGTGGTGATCCACCGGCCGGGGCTGGCGCCGGTCTCCTCGCGGAAGCGCCGGGTGAAGGTCCGTACGCTCATCCCCGCCCGGTCGGCGAGCCGGCTCAGCGGCAGCGGCCCGTCCAGGTGCTCCAGCGCCCAGGCGCGTACGGCGGCGGTGCCGGAGCCGCCGGAGTCCACCGGGCTGGGCGCCTCCACGTACTGCTTCTGGCCGCCGTCGCGCCAAGGCGGCACCAGGCAGTTGCGGGCCACCGCGTTGGCCACCGCGCTGCCGTGGTCGCGGCGCACCACGTGCAGGCACAGGTCCACCCCGGCGGCCACCCCGCCGGAGGTGAGGACGTCGCCGTCGTCGGTGTAGAGCACGTCCGGATCCAGCAGGACCTTCGGGAACGCCCGGGCGAAGCGCTCGGTGTAGCGCCAGTGGGTGGTGGCCGGGCGGCCGTCCAGCAGGCCGGCCGAGGCCAGCAGGAAGGAGCCGGTGCAGATCGACATCAGCCGGGCGCCGGGCCGGATCCGCCCCAGCGCGGCGGCCAGTTCGGGGGTGAAGGCGGCGTCCACGTCGTCCGGGGTGGCGTCGTGGGAGGCCGGGACCACCACCGTGTCGGCCCGCTCCAGCAGTTCGGGCCCGTGGTCGACGGTGATCCGGAAGTCGGCGCTGGTGGCGACCGGCCCGCCGTCCAGGGTGCAGGTGGCCACCCGGTAGAGCGGGCGGCCGGCGTCGTCCCGGGCGTTGCCGAAGATCCTTGCGGGGATGCCGAGTTCGAAGGCGATCACGCCCTCCAGGGCGAGTACCGCGACCAGGTGCGCCATGCCGTTCCTTCCCGTCCCCGATCCATCCCCGGTGGTTCCCCAGCGGCCCCCGGTGGTTCCCCCGGTGGTTCCCCGTGGGGCGGGTCCGGGCCAGGGTACGCGCCGGGCGTGGCCCGATTCTTGCGAAAGCTGTCATTCGGGCCACTCGTCCGGACCGCGCCCGCTCGGGAGACTCGTCCATGTGACCGAACGCAGTGCCCTCGCCGCCTCCACGACGCCCCCCACCACCTCGATACCCGGCCCCGGCCGGCGCCCCCGGGTGCACTACGCCTGGGTGGTGGCCGCCGTCGCCCTGCTCGTCCTGCTCGGATCGGCCGGCTTCCGCTCCACGCCCAGCCTGATGATGGACGCCCTGCACAACGAGTTCGGCTGGTTGCTCGCGACGATCTCCAGCGCCACCTCCGTCAACCTCACCCTCTACGGCCTCACCGCCCCCTTCGCCGCCGCCCTGATGGACCGTTTCGGCGTGCGCCTGGTGGTGGTCTGCGCGCTGCTCACCATCTCGGTCGGCGCCGGCCTCACCATGCTGATGCGCCAGCCCTGGCAGCTGGTCCTCTGCTGGGGCGTGCTGGTCGGCCTCGGCAGCGGCTCGATGGCCGGGGCGTTCGCCACCACCATCACCGGCCGCTGGTTCCAGGCCCGCCAGGGCCTGGTCACCGGGGTGCTCACCGCCGCCGGCGCCGCCGGGAACCTGGTCTTCCTGCCGGTCGGCGCCTGGCTGGTCGAACAGCACGGCTGGCGCTCGGCCGTGGTGGTGGTCTCGCTCGCCGCCAGCGCCGTCGCGGTGCCCGTCCTGCTGCTGATGCGCGAGCGCCCCGCCGACCTCGGCCTGCTCCCGTACGGCGCCACCGAGGCTCCGCCCGCGCCGGTGCGGGACGCCCGCGCCCTGGCCCGCACCCTGCGGGTGCTGCGCGACGCCGCCCGCACCCGGCCGTTCTGGCTGCTAGCGAGCTCCTTCGCGATCTGCGGCGCCACCACCGCCGGCCTGGTCGGCACCCACTTCATCCCGGCCGCGCACGACCACGGCATGCCCGTCACCACCGCCGCGAGCCTGCTCGCCCTGATCGGCCTGTTCGACGTGGTCGGCACCGTGTTCAGCGGCTGGCTCACCGACCGGGTCGACTCCCGGCTGCTGCTCACCGTCTACTACGGGCTGCGCGGCCTCTCCCTGCTCCTGCTGCCCCAGCTACTGGCCGGCTCGCTGCAGCCGCCGATCCTCGCCTTCGTCATCTTCTACGGCCTGGACTGGGTGGCCACCGTGCCGCCGACCGTCGCCCTGTGCCGCCGGCACTTCGGCGACGACGCCCCGATCGTCTTCGGCTGGGTGCTCGCCGCCCACCAGATCGGCGCCGCCGTGGTCGCCGGGCTGGCCGGCCTGGCCCGCGACGCGCTCGGCAACTACGACCTCACCTGGTACGGCGCCGGCGCGCTGTGCGCGGTCGCGGTCGGTCTCTGCCTGGCGCTGCGCACCGGACGGCCGACGGACCGGGTGGTGCCCGCCCTGTCCTGAGGCTCCCGGTGTTCTCGGGGCGGTGTCCGAGCGGAGGATTAGGCTCCGCTTCATGGCGCTCACCTTCACCCTCGACCCGAAGCCCGACCCCGACCTGCGCGGCGCCGTGGTGCGGCTCTGGACGGACGTGACCAACGCCGGCGGCGCGGTCGGCTTCGTGGCCCCGGTCGCCGAGGACGAGGTCTGGGACACCGCCGACGAGCAGTTCGCCGGGCTCGCCCCGGACGGCCCCGACCGGCTGCTGGTCGCGCACGACGGCGCGACCGGCCGGCTGGTCGGGGTGCTGTTCTTCGCGTCGATGCGGTTCGAGCCGATGGAGCACTGGCGGCTGCTCAAGCGGGTCATGGTGCACCCCGACTTCCAGGGCCTCGGGTACGGCGCCGAACTGCTCGCCGAGGCCGAGCGGGTGGCCCGCGCCTGGGGCCTGGAGTCACTGCGGCTCACCGCCCGCGGCGGCCTGGGCCTGGAGCGCTTCTACGAGCGCTGCGGCTACCGCGAGGTCGGCCGGGTGCCGGCCGCGATCCGGGTCGCCCCCGGGGACGACCGCGACGACATCACCATGTGGCTCGACCTGCGCTGATCCCGCCCCGGAGAGGTGACCGGTGCCCCCTGGCCCGCGCCGGGTGTCAGGCATGCTTGACTGGAAGACCCGCCCCGGCTCGACCAGAAGGATGTGTCCCAGTGAGCAGCAACGGCCCGCAGAAGTCGCACGCCACGCTCCGCTACACCTCCATGCGGGCCAGCATCTTCCTCGGCTGCCTGCTGGTGGCCCTGCTGCTCGGGCACTTCGGGATCATCCCGGTGAGCGGTGAGGCCGGGGTGATCTTCCTGGTCCTGCTGGCCGCGATCGCCTCCGCGCCGCTCAGCTACGTGCTGCTGAGCAAGCAGCGCGACGAGATGTCCTCCCAGATCAACAGCAAGGTCGTCGGGATGCGCAACCGTACCGCCGAGCGGATCGCCGCGCAGAACGCCGAGGAGGACGCCGTGGACGACGCCGTCCGCGCGGCCGCCTCCCGGCAGAACTGATCCCGGGCGCAACCCGCGTGCCCGCTGAGCCCGCCGTGCCCGCCGTGCCCGCTGAGCCGCACCCCCGCCCGGACGTCGAGTCCGGAGCCGGAGCCGAGGCCGGGACCGGGACCGGCGCCGGGGCCGAACGGCCCGCCGGGACGTGGCCGACCCCCGTGCGCCGGCCCACCGGGCGGGACGTGGCCCGGCTCGCCGGGGTCTCCCAGGCCACCGTCTCGCTGGTGTTCTCCGGGGCCGAGGCGGGCCGCCGGGTCTCCGAGGCGACCAGGGAGCGGGTCCGCGAGGCGGCCCGCAGCCTCGGCTACCGCCCGCAGGCGGCCGGCCGGCAGCTGCGGCTGGGCCGCAGCGGGATGATCATGCTGGCCGTGCCGAACCTCCAGGGCCCGTTCTTCGGCCGGGTGCTGGAGGGTGTCCACCACGAGGCCGGCCGGCACGGGCTGGCGGTCGTGGTCAGCTCCGGCTGGGGCAGCGCCACCCTCGCCGAGGCCGCCACCGCGGGCCGCTTCGACGGCCTGCTGATCTGCTCCCCGGACGACAGCCAGCTGGGCGAGCTGCCGCCGGACACCCCCGCCGTCTTCCTGGACGCCGACCCCGGCACCGACCGGGCCCGCCCGACCGTCGAACTCGACGTGGCCGGCGGGATGCGGGCGGCCGTCGAGCACCTGGCCGCCCTCGGGCACCGCCGGATCGGGCACCTGCGCTCCACCCACGCCGCCTACACCTTCCGGGTCCGGCAGGCCGCCTTCGAGCAGGCCGTCCGCGAACTCGGCCTGGAGGTCGTGGAGCTGGGCGTGAGCCTGAACGAGGGCTATGCGGCCGCGAGGATCGTGGCGGGGGAGCTGCTGGAGCGGGCGGACCGTCCGCGGGCGGTGATCTGCGACGACGACGTGGTCGCCTCCGGCGTCTACCAGGCCGCCGCCGAGCGGGGGTTGCGGGTGCCGGAGGACCTGTCGGTGGTCGGCATGGACAACATCGCGGTCTCCGGGCTGCTCGCCCCGCCGCTGACCACCGTCGACCTGCCCGGTGAGGACCTGGGTCGGGCAGGGGCGGCCGCGCTCGCCGGACTGCTGCGCGGGGAGCCGGTGGAGCCGCTCGCGCCGCTGGCCACCTCGCTGGTGCGGCGCTCCTCGACGGCCCCTGCCTCAGCCCCTGCCCCTGCTTCGGACCCGGCTCCGAGCTCGGACTGACGGGCCTTCGGCGAGCCGGCCCCGGCGGGCCGGTGTCCGACGGGGTGCCCGTTCGTACTAATCCGATCAGGTGAATCCGGATCTTTTCCTCTCGCGCCGTGGCCTCGGACGTTTAATCGGACGGTGAGATTCCGCCTATGCGGACGCCCCGACCACGATCCCCACGCCTGTCCAGAGCTGCCCGACTGGCCACTGCCTTCGGCCTGTTCGCGGGCACCCTGCTCACCGGAACCCTCACCGCCCCGCCCGCCGAGGCGGCCGTCACCTTCACCAAGACGGTCGACAAGGCCACCGTGGTGCCCGGCGAGAACGTCACCTACACCCTGCGCTACACCTGCTCGGTGAGTGACTGCACCAGCGGGCACATCACCGACTCACTGCCCGCCGGGATGGAGTTCGTCGGCTGGGTCCCGGACGCCAGCACCGTCGACGTGGCCGGCTCCACCGTCCCGGCCGCGGGCACCGTCGCCGGCGCCCTCGACATCAAGCTGCTCACCCTCACCCCCGGGACCACCGCGACCGTCAAGGTCGTGCTCAAGTTCCCGAACTTCACCACCCCGAACAACACCCGGACCGTCAACTCGGCCACCCTGACCGCCGACGGCGAGCCCCCGGAGACCGGCTCCGCCTCCACCACCGCGCACGTCCAGCCCGACTACAAGGTCACCAAGGGCGTCCAGGCCAGCAGCCAGGACGGCCGCTCGGTCACCTACCAGTTCAGTGCCTGCTCCACCGCCGGCGTCCCCAACGTCGACCTGGACGCCGCCCGGCTGGTCGACACCCTGCCGCCGGGCGCGGTCGTCGACACCGGGCGCTCGCCCGGCTGGGCCCAGGACCCGGCCGACCCGGACCGCTGGATCTACGACATCGGAGAGTTCCGGGCCGGCAACGGCCAGGCCGGCTGCCGCATCCCCGGCGTGCTGGTCGTCAACTATCCCGACCCGCCCTTCCCCAGCGGCACCACCTCCACCAACTCCGTGGTCCTGCAGGGCGACCCGCTCGGCCCCGAGCCGATGCGCGACCTGTCCACCGACACCGCGCAGACCCCGACCTTCCAGCCGCCCGCCACGGGCATCCAGGTCACCGCCTCCAAGGTCTGGCGGAACCAGGTCGACTCCGGTGACATCGCCTCCTTCGGGATTCGTCCCGGCAACGCCGCCGGGCCCGCCACCAGCCTGGTGATGACCGACCCCGGCTCGGGCACCACCCCCGGCCTCTACGACTGGCTGATCCCCCAGGCCGTCCAGTGGTCGACGTGGACCCCCACCAGCATCGTCCTCACCCTGCAGTACCGGCTGAACGGCGACCCGACCTGGCAGACCTTCACCCCCACCAAACCGTTCAACGGCTCCAGGCCCGGCTGGATCACCTTCGCCACCGGCGCCGGCAACCCCGACTACGACGTGATCGGCATCCCGGCGGGCCGCTGGCTGGACGGGCTGCGCTTCGAGTGGAACGGCCCGATCCCGACCGGCTGGAGCCCCGGCGACGCCGTTCAGGTCCACGCCCAGGTCGTCACCCCCGGCCACGACGGCCGCCCGGCGCCCACCCCGCTGCACAACTGCGTGGACGTCACCGGCACCGACGCGGCCGGCGACACCTCCGCGGCCGCCGCCTGTGCCGACACCACGGTCACCGCCGCCGTCAACCTCGGCGCCGCCAAGACCACCACCGCCGGCGCCGTCCTCGCCCCCGGCGGTACCGCCACGTTCGAGGTGGTCCCGTACAACCGCACCGGCCGCACCCTCGACACCCCGCTCGTCCTCTACGACCTGCTGCCGCCCGGCCTGGTCTACGTCGACGGCAGTGCCCGCCGCAACCCCGCCTACCCGGACTCCGTCGCCCCCCAGTCCGTCCAGGTGCTGCCCGGCCCCGACGGCCGCCAGCTGCTCAAGATGACCTGGCCGGCCGGTGCGCCCGACATGATGTACCAGAACGACGGCAAGGCGTACCGCACCCTGATCGACGCCCAGGTCGCCGGCAGCGCCCAGCCCGGCACCCTCACCAACGACGTGTACGTCACCACCGAGGGCGCCACCGCCCCCGTCCGCTGCTCCTACTTCGGCACCGACAGCGGGGTGCCGGACACCCTCGACCTCAACGGCGACGGCAACACCACCGAGACCATGTGCCACGCCTCCTCGCAGGTCGAGGTGCAGGTCCCGGCCGTGCTGCGGTCCTTCAAGGAGGTCAAGGGCGACCTCGACAAGGACTACGCCACCACCGGCACCACCACCCCCGGCGGCGGCATCTCCTACCGGCTGACCGTCCGCAACGACTCGCCCGACCCGGTCACCGAGTTCATCGCGTACGACAAGCTGCCCACCCCGGGTGACTCCTACGTGCTGCGGCCCGACATCCAGCGCGGCTCCGCCTGGACGCCCTCGCTCACCCAGCCGCTGACCTCCAGTGACCCGACCGTGGTGATCGAGTACACCACCTCGCCCACCCCGTGCGTCTCCGGAGCGATCACGGTGCCCGGCCCGTGCGACGCCAACGCCCGGTGGAGCAGCACCTTCCCCGGCCCCGGCACCACCACCTGGTTCCGGGTCCGCCGGCCCGGCACCCTGGCGCCCGGCGCCCTCTTCACCCTGACCTGGCCGATGGTCGCCTCAGTGGACGCCGGCAACGCCGACTTCGCCTGGAACAGCTTCGCCTACACCGCCACCGACTCCAGCGGCAGCCCGCTGCTGCCCGCCGAACCCGCCAAGGTCGGCGTCGGCGTCCAGGCGCCAGTCCCGCCGAACAACGCGCTCGGCGACCTCGTCTGGGCCGACCGCGACGGCAGCGGCATCCAGCAGCCCGGCGTGGCCGGCGTACCGGGCGTCCGGGTCGAACTGCTGGACGGCGCCGGGCAGCCGGTCCGCGACAAGATGGGCAAGCCGGTCACGACGGTCACCGACGCCACCGGGCACTACCTGTTCGACAAGCTGCCGGACGGGGAGTACACGGTGCGCTTCGACCTGACGACCATTCCGTCCGGGGCCAAGGTCACCGTGCGGCACGCCGGGACGGATCCGGCGCTGGACTCGGACGCCGACCCGGTCACGGGGACCACCCAGACGGTGCGGCTGTCGGGCGGGCAGCGGGACCTGAACCTGGACATGGGGCTGGTGCTGGCGGGGTCGCCTTCGCCTTCGCCGACCTCCTCCCCCTCTCCGACCTCCTCCCCCTCTCCGACCTCGTCCCCTTCTCCGACCTCGTCGCCGTCTCCGACGAGTTCGCCCTCGCCCACGTCGTCGCCGTCTCCGACGTCGTCCCCTTCTCCGACCTCGTCGCCGTCTCCGACGAGTTCGCCCTCGCCCACGTCGTCGCCGTCCCCGACGTCGTCCGGGTCGCCCTCGCCGAGCCCGACGCACAGCCCGTCGCACAGTCCGACGCACAGCCCGTCGCCGTCCCGGAGCCACGGGGGCGGTGAGCTGCCCGGCACCGGTGGGTCCGGGCTGGTGCCGGTGCTGCTGGCGGCCGGTGTGCTGGGCAGCGGTGTGCTGTTCACCGTGATCGCCTGGGGTCGTCGGGGCCGCCACAGCTGATCGCTCGGGCGATCGCTCCGGATGAGTGGAAGGACATGACTGCGCCCGCCGGCCAGACCCCGGCGGGCGCAGTCGTCTGTGGGGGTGGGCGGTCAGCCCACCGGGACGGGTTCGGCGAGCGGCGCGACCGGTGCGCCGCGGAACCAGCGCCGGGCGCCGAACAGCACCAGTGCGCCGAGCGCGATCCCGCCCGCCGCGCAGACCGCGACCGAGCGCAGCGAGCCCTCGGCGAGGTGGCCGGAGACGGCGTAGCCGAGCGAGTTGCCGGTGGCGAACAGGGTGACCAGCCAGGCGAAGGCCTCGGTGACCGTCCCGGTCGGGGCCAGTTCGGCGACCAGGACGAAGGCGGCGGCCAGCAGCGGGGCGAGCAGGATGCCGGAGAGGAAGGCCAGCGCGGCCATCGGGTACGGGCCGGGCAGCGTGACCAGCGGCAGGTAGGAGGCGGCCATCGCGAGGGCCATCATCCAGGTGCGGGTCGCGGTGCTCTGCCGCCAGTCGACCATGCCGTAGGCCAGCGCGCCGAGCAGTCCGCCGAGCGCGGCCAGCGCCAGCAGGGTGCCCCCGCCGCCGGGCAGCGTGCCGGAGTGCTGTTCGGCGTAGGCGATGAACAGCACGTTCTGGGCGCCTACCGCCCAGCCGGCCCCGGCCAGTCCGATCAGCAGCAGCACCAGGCCGGGGGAGCGCAGCGGGCCGAGGAGTCCGGCGGACTGCTCGCGGGCGGGGGCGCGCCAGGTCCGGGCGGGCGCCGCGGTGGCCACGACCAGCGCACCGACCAGGCCGAGTCCGGCAGCCACCCAGAGCGCGGCGACCGGGCTGAAGAGTCCGGCGATGCCGGCGACGGCCAGCGGTCCGGCGACGTAGAGGATCTGCTGGGAGGCGGAGTCGAAGGCGTACGCGGTGTCGAGCTGGTCCTCGTCGACCACGGCCGGCCAGAGCGAGCGCAGGCAGGGTTCCAGCGGGGGCATCGCCAGGCCGGCGACAGCGGCGCCCAGGGGGGCGGCGAGCGCGGAACCGGGGGTGAGGGCGAGCAAGGCGTACCCGCCGCCGGCCACCACGGCGGAGGCGAGCAGGACGCGCGGCTGGCCGGTGCGGTCGACGATCCGGCCGAGCACCGGGCCGCCGACGGCGGCGGCGAGCGCGTAAACGGAGGTGGCCAGGCCGATCCGGCCGTAGGGGACGCCGGCCTCGCGCAGGGCGAGGGCGATCACCAGGGCGGTCATACCGGCGGGCAGGCGGCCGAGCAGGGTGCCGAGCAGGAGTCGGGTGACGTGCGGGGCGCGAAGCAGGGCGAGGTAGCCCATCGGTGGTCTTCTCCGGTCAAGGCAGGGGAGGGCGGGGCGCTGTCAAAGTTATACGTATAACTGCCGGCCGGTCAATCTGGCCGGAAGGTGGATCTGATGGGGCGTCAGCTTCGTTCGTGTCCGGATCCCACTCCTGTCCCACTCCTGGATGCGGGTCCGGAGTGGCCTGATCTCAAACAAGTACTTTGAACATCTCAAACCTTTGCTGCTAACGTGTCGGCCGTGACCACTTCAGAAGCACTGCGGATGCACGGCCCGGGCCAGCTGCCCGGCGCCGCCCGCCCGGGTGCTCTGACCGGTGCTGTGGACAGCCCGCGCCGTTGTCGCGCCATGAGCTGTGCAGCCATGAGCTGTATCGCGGCGGCACGCCCCTGAAACGGGGTCGGTGACCCTCTCCCGTCCGGCTCCGCGCCGTGCCGCCTCCTCTGCTCCACTTCCCACCGTCAGCAACGCCCTCCCCCGGAGCCGCACCCCCATGTCCACAGCGCCCGAGGCGACCTCGTCGCCGTCCGTGCTCACCCGCATCCGCAAGACGCCGTTCTGGGTGCAGATCGTCGCCGGCCTCGTGTTCGGCATCGGCCTCGGCTACCTGGCCCGCGCCGCCGACATCTCCTGGCTCGCCACCACCCTGGAGACCATCGGCAAGATCTTCGTCCAGCTGCTCAAGCTGGCCGTGCCGCCGCTGGTGTTCACCGCGATCGTGGTGAGCGTCGCCAACCTGCGCAACGTCACCAACGCGGCCCGCCTGGCCACCCGCACGCTGCTCTGGTTCATGATCACCTCGCTGATCGCGGTCGGCATCGGCCTGGGCCTGGGTCTGCTGACCAACCCCGGCCAGGGCACCAACCTGAAGACCGAGGGCCTCAAGGCGCTCGACTCCAAGGGCACCTGGATCGACTTCCTGACCGGGATCTTCCCGACCAACATCGTCGACGCCTTCGTCAAGGTGAACGTGCTGCAGATCGTCTTCATGGCGGTCGTGGTCGGCGCCGCGATCATCAAGCTCGGCGCCAAGGCCGAGCCGGTCCTCAAGATCAGCGAGTCCGTGCTGGAGCTGACCCAGACCGCCCTCTGGTGGGTCATCCGGCTCTCCCCGCTCGGCACCCTCGGCCTGATCGGCAAGTCCGTCGCCAAGTACGGCTGGGACCTGCTCAAGCCCTTCGCCACGCTGACCCTCGACATCTACGTCGGCTGCGCGCTGGTGCTGTTCGTCGTCTACTCGCTGGTGCTGCGCTTCGCCGCGGGCCTCAACCCGGTGCACTTCTTCAAGGGCGCCTGGCCCGCCATCCAGCTGGCCTTCGTCTCGCGCTCCTCGGTCGGCACCCTGCCGGTCACCCGCCGCGTCACCGAGCGCCTCGGCGTCCCGAGCGAGTACGCGTCGTTCTCGGTGCCGTTCGCCGCCACCACCAAGATGGACGGCTGCGCCTCGATCTACCCGGCCGTCGCCGCGATCTTCGTCGCCCAGGTCTACAACATCGAACTGGGCATCAAGGACTACATCCTGATCGCCTTCGTCTCGGTCGTCGGCTCGGCCGCGACCGCCGGTCTCACCGGCGCGATCATCATGCTGACGCTGACCCTGTCCACCCTGGGCCTGCCGCTGGAGGGCGTCGGCCTGCTGCTGGCCATCGACCCGATCCTGGACATGATGCGCACCGCCACCAACGTCGCCGGTCAAGTTGTAACGCCGATCGTCGTGGCTGCCCGCGAAGGCATCCTCGACCGCGAGGCCTACAACAACCCGAGCGGTGACCTGCTGGACGAGCCGGCCGCCATCCCGGCACCGGCCTCGGTGAAGGCTGCTGCTGCCGCATAGGCAAACAGCTTGGACGAGCCCTCCCCCTTCAAGCGGGGGAGGGCTCGTTTGGTTGGAAGCAAGGGCGGATCCCCGGGGTGGGCGAGGAGAGTTGCGCATGGTCGCCCGGCGAGAGCCGCCCTAGTTTTGCTGATGAGTACAACGCCCGCAGTGCTCTCGCTATCGTGGACGCGAGTCAGTCGGGTGGACGGCCTGACTTCTGGAGGGGGCTGGAGTGGCTGAGGGCACGGACCGTTCTGTCAGGGGTTCAGAAGAACGAGTCTTGAACCCTATGTGGATCATCTCACTATTCCTTGGCTTGGCCGAGATCACGGTAGGAGTAGCGGCGACTCAGGCGAAGGGATGGATTCAAGGAATTTTCGCCATCTTCTCGGTTCTGTTTCCTTCCGCAGTTGCCGTTGCGTTCTTTCGCATCCTGGTTACTCGGCCATTCGTGCTGTATGCCCCTAAGGATTATCCAAACCCGCCCAGCATGGAGGCCTACGTAGCGGCGTTGTCATCGGCCGCCGCCGGGAACCGGCAAAATGTCGAGGCTGCGGTGCGGGCGGCGGTCGAGAGGGTAGTGATTCCTCGACTCCCGCCAGGGTCCAAGCCTGATGCCGACGTCGTGATCGAGCAGGCTGTCCGCGCCGCTCGTCGGGACCTTGAAAGCCGATCCGTGACGGTTGACCTCAGCGGTATCGATTCGAGCCTGAGTGGTCAAACCCTGGATTTTCCTGCAGGGCAACTGACTGTCGCCAATTTGCTCGACGCGATCTACCTTGCAATTCACGACTACGTAGATGCCTACGCCTATGGGCGACAGTGGGTGCTTAGAGACCCGTCTACCGGCCAAACCTTCATGGAAATCGGAACGCAGGCTCAAGGGAGAAATCATAAGGACGCGCGCAGCCTGCAGGAGATCGGGATAATGCCAGGTGACAGGTTGCTGGCGGTCCGTGCTGCGGGGGCAGGGCGCCGACGTTAGACGCACAGTTGCTGCTGCGGCTTTTCAATGAGAGGGCCCTCTCCCTGGCCTGGGAGAGGGCCCGATTCCTTTTGTTGATCAGGCGGCGAGCACTTCCCGGGCGCGGTCGTTGAAGTCGGCTACGAGCGGATGAGGGTAGATGCTGTCGCCGAGCACCTGGCCCTTGTAGGTGATGATCCCGCCGATGCGCTCGGACCGGTACACACGCTTGACCTTGTTCGGCGTCCACCACGTTCCGCTGCCTGACGACCGGGCTCCCTTGTCGTTCCAGGCGCGGGCCACCTCGCCCGGGGTCTTGCGGTCCATGAGCATCTCGTAGCCGAGCCGGATCAACTCGACCTCTTCCGGGACGATGCGTTGAAACCCGGAGTCGGCCTCGAACCCGAAAACCCGGGGTCCGCCGGCGTGAGGCTTGTCCTTCTCGCGGCGCTGGAGCAGAGCCGAGTTGACCCGCTCCGCCATGCGCTCGGTCTCCTGCTGTGCGACCGCACCCTTGATCGTGAGGATCATGCGTCCGGAAGCGCTGGAGGTGTCCTCGCCCTCGGTGGTGGCGAAGGCGAAGCCGCACTCCTTCTGCTCGTCCAGGAAGCTGGTCAGCTCGGTGATGCGGCGGGTGAGGCGGTCGATCGAGTAGACGACGATGGCGTCGATGACCCCGGAGCGGGCGTCCTTCATCATCTCGGTGTAGACGGGCCGGGGCTTCCGGCTGGTGGTGGACGCCGAGACGTCGTTCTCCGGGTAGACCTTGAGGACCGTCCACCCGAGGCGGTCACACAGTTCCCGGCACGCCTTCTCCTGGCGCTGGATGCCGAGCTCCTGTCCCTTGCGATCCTTGCTGATGCGGGCGTAAATGCCGACCCTCGTAGCCTTGGGCATGGCCACCGTCTGAGCGCGAATGACCACGGTGTGCAACGTAGGTGCTTAACGTACAGCTACGAACGTCGCCGGCCAGGTGGTCGTGCCGGTCGTGGTCGCGGCGCGGGAGCGGATCCTGGACGTGGCCGCGTACAACAATCCCTCCGGGGACCTGTACGAGGAGGACGCGCCGAAGGCCGTGGTCCCGGCAGCGGCCTGATTCCGGACGGACATGCGGGAGGCCCTTCCCCGGGCGACGGGGGAGGGCCCTCCGGCGTTCCCGGTGCCTGTTCGGTGCCTGTTCGGGTGCGGCTGCAGGGGCTCGGGGCTCAGGGCGCGGCCCGAAAAGGCAGGGGGCCCGCCCGTGATGGGCAGGCCCCCTTGGGTGCTGCTCTTGTGCTCATGGTGACGGCTGTCGGGAGCCGCCGGCGGACCCGTTGGGGTCCCGAGCGATCAGAACATCAGAGGATGGTCAGACGGCGGTGACGTTCTCCGCCTGCGGGCCCTTCGGACCCTGGGTGACGTCGAAGGTGACCGCCTGGTTCTCCTCCAGCGAACGGAAGCCGTTCGCATTGATGGCGGAGTAGTGGACGAAGACGTCGGGGCCGCCGCCCTCCTGGGCGATGAAGCCGAAGCCCTTCTCAGCGTTGAACCACTTGACGGTTCCCTGAGCCATGCCGTTCTCCTTGCGATGCGTGTCGGGGGCCACACCGTGTGGTCCCCGGTCCGCTGCGCTGATCGCCCTGCCTCCGGACGAGTCCGAAGTTTTTCGATATTGCTGAAAAATTACAAAAAGCCTGCGGTTACATGCTCCGCAGGCTTCAAGTACTGCAAGGGGAATCAAACTGCAACTGAGGGCAACGCTAGCATGCGGTCGCTGTGACGACCAGAGGTCACTCGCCCTCCGGACAGCTCGTGTCGTGAGCCCCCGGAGCGGGGCCCGGAGTGGGCTGGGAACGGGCGCAGGAAGGCGTGTTGGGGGCGCGCACCGGAGCGGACGGCAGACCTCCGCGCGCGTGTCGGGTGGCCGGTGCGAGCCCCCGCGAACACCGGGCATACGCTGCGGGGAAGCGCACGAACAGCAAGGGAGCGGCGCAGTGGCAGCACCGGACGGACAAACGCGGGAGCTCGAACTCCAGGACACCCCGGTCAGGCCCAGGGTCGGCCATATTCAGTTCCTGAACTGCGTCCCCCTCTACTGGGGCCTCGCCAGAACCGGCAATCTGCTCGACCTCGACCTCACCAAGGACACCCCGGAGAAGCTGAGCGACCAGCTCGTCGGCGGCTCCCTCGACATCGGGCCGATCACCTGCGTGGAGTACCTGCGCAACGCCGACGACCTGCTCGTCCTGCCCGACATCGCCGTCGGCAGCGACGGCCCGGTGATGTCCTGCCTGATCGTCAGCAAGGTCCCGCTCGCCGACCTCGACGGCCGCCGGGTCGCCCTCGGCTCCACCAGCCGCACCTCCGTCCGGCTCGCCCGGCTGCTCCTGGAGGAGCGCGAAGGCGTCCGCCCCGACTACTTCAGCTGCCCGCCCGACCTCAGCGCGATGCTCGCCGAGGCCGACGCCGCCGTCCTGATCGGCGACCCGGCGCTGCGCGCCTACCTCGGACAGGCCGAAGACCTCGGGCTGACCGTCCACGACCTCGGCGAGATGTGGAAGGAGTGGACCGGCCTGCCGTTCGTCTTCGCGGTCTGGGCCGTGCGCCGCGAGTTCGCCGAGCGCCGCCCCGAGCTGACCGCGGCCGTCCACCGGGCCTTCCTGGAGTCCCGCGACCTGTCGCTGGTGGAGGCCGCCAAGGTCGCCGAACAGGCCGCCCGCTGGGAGGCCTTCGGGGCGGACGTGCTGGAGCGGTACTTCAGCGAGGCGCTGGACTTCTCGCTCGGCGGGCGGCAGCTCGCCGGGGTCGCCGAGTTCGCCCGCCGGGTGGCGCACGACAGCGGGTTCGCGCCGGATGTGAGGGTGCGGCTGCTGGAGCCGGCGGAGTTGCCGGTCGGGCCGTAGGGCAGGGGCTCTCCCGCCGGGCGGGGGCTTTCGCGGTGGGCGGGGCCGGGCGGAGGGTCGGCCCGGCCCGGTACGGTCTGCTCCCGAGGCGCGTCCGGCGGGGTACTGCGCGGGGTGCGGCTCGGGAGCGGCGTAGCGGCCGGGCACCCGCCCGGGCCGCGCGGGCGCGTGCGAGGGGAGCGTGCGGGGCATGCGGGCACTGGGACCGGACGATCCGCGCCGGGTGGGCGCCTACCGGCTGCTCCGGCGGCTGGGCTCGGGCGGGATGGGCCGGGTCTACCTCGGCCGGACGGCCGGCGGACGCGCCGTCGCCGTCAAGGTGGTGCGGACGGAACTCGCCGACGACACCGAGTTCCGGGCCCGGTTCCGCCAGGAGGTGGCCGCCGCCCGACGGGTCGGCGGCGCCTGGACCGCACCCGTCCTGGACGCCGACACCGAGGGCGAGCCGCCCTGGGTTGCCACCGGCTACGTCGCCGGCCCCGCGCTCGCCGCCGCCGTCCAGGACCACGGCCCGCTGCCGGAGGCCGCCGTCCGCGCCCTCGGCGTCGGGCTCGCCGGAGCCCTCGCCCATGTGCACGGGCTCGGCCTGGTGCACCGCGACGTCAAGCCCTCCAACGTGCTGATCACCCTGGACGGGCCCCGGCTGATCGACTTCGGGATCGCCCGGGCCCTCGACGCCACCAGCGGTTTCACCCGTTCGGGGTATGTGGTGGGCTCGCCCGGCTTCATGTCGCCCGAGCAGGCGAACGGGCAGCCGGCCGGACCGGCCGGGGACGTCTTCTCGCTCGGCGCCGTCCTGGCGTTCGCCGCCACCGGCGTGCACCCCTTCGGCGAAGGGGTCAGCGCGGCCGTCCTGCTCTACCGGGTGCTGCACGAGGAACCGGACGTCAGTGGGGTGCCCGACGCGCTGCGGACCGTCGTCCTCCGCTGCCTGGCCAAGGACCCGGCCGCCCGGCCCACCCCGCAACAGCTGACCGCCTGGCTGGACCCGGACGGCGCGGCCGGTGGCCGGCTCGCGCGGGGCGACTGGTTGCCGCCGGCGCTGGCGGCGGGGGTGGGGCGCAGTGCGGTGGAGCTGCTGGACCTGGAGGGGGAGGCGGGGGACGACCCGGCGTACTCGGACGGCTCGGCCTACTCGGGGGGCCCGGGGAACCTCGGGGCCTCGGGGGACTCGGGGGACTCGGGGGGCTCTGGTGACGGGCAGGGGTCGGGTCCGCGGCCGCCGCACGGCTACCCGCCCGTACCGGGGGCGTACCCGGAGACTGCCCGGCGCCGGCGTCGACGGGCCGTGACCGCGGGGGCGGTGGTGCTGGCGGTCGCCCTGATCGGGGGCGTGGGGTACGGGCTGTACGCGATGAGCCAGCGGCCCGATCCGGTGGTGTCGGTGCCCTCCGTCGGGCCGGTCCCGGCGATCGACCCGAGTGCAGCCATCGCGTCGCCCGGGGCCTTCGTGCCGGACGGGTCGTCCGCTTCCGCGTCCGCATCCGTTTCGGCGTCGCCGTCCGGCTCTGCGGCCGGGGCGCCGTCGGGAGTCTCCCCGGTGCCCGGGGCGGGCGGGGGCGACGTGGTGCCGGCGGCGTTCCTGGGCACCTGGAGCGGGGACATGGTCACCGACAAGGGGCTGCCCGGCGGCACCACCACGATCACCGTCCACCAGGCGGCGCTCGGTCAGGAGGCCACCACCAGCCGCAACGCCCTCTCCGGGTTGATCTCGATCAGCTGCGAGGGCGCCTGGACGCTCAAGTCCGTCTCCGGTAGCACGCTGGTGTTCCAGTCCCGGCTGGTGCGCTCCTCGATTCCCGGCGCCTGCACCGGCGGCTCGAACTCCGAGACGCTCACCCTGCAGTCCGACGGGACGATCCGCTTCACGTCCGCCGACCCGGCCGCCGGCAACCCGGCCGGCACGCTGCGCCGGGTCGGCGGTGCGGGCGGTTGAGGTGGGCGCGGTTGAGGTGGGCGCGGTTGAGGTGGGGGCGGTTGAGGTGGGGGCGTCGGTCAAGCGGGCGAGCCGGGTCGAGGTGCAGTTCAGCGGGCTGACGCGGGCGCCCGAAACGCCTGGCGTAGGCTGGTTCGGCCGTACCCGAGTAGCACTTGAGAGAGAGAAGGCCGCCAGGTGACCGAGCTCGCAGCGACCACCCTCGATGCGTCCAGCACCGACCTGCAGGCCGTGCTCGACCGGGCCGCCGCCGGCGGCCGGATCACCCCGGAGGAGGCGCTGGAGCTCTACCGTTCCGCGCCGCTGCACGCGCTCGGCTCCGCCGCCGACGCGGTGCGCCGCCGCCGCTACGCGGGTACCGAACACATCGCGACGTACATCATCGAGCGCAACATCAACTACACCAACGTGTGCGTGACGGCGTGCAAGTTCTGCGCCTTCTACGTGCCGCCTAAGAGCGACAAGGGCTGGTCCCGCGAGCTCGACGAGATCCTGCGCCGCTGCGCCGAGACGGTCGAGCTGGGCGGCACCCAGATCATGTTCCAGGGCGGCCACCACCCGGACTACGGCGTGGAGTACTACGAGCGCGCGTTCTCGGCGATCAAGGCCGACTTCCCGCAGCTGGTGATCCACTCGCTGGGCGCCTCCGAGGTCGAGCACATGTCCCGGATCTCGGGCGTCTCCATCGAGGAGGCCATCACCCGGATCCACAAGGCGGGCCTGGACTCCTTCGCCGGGGCCGGCGCCGAGCTGCTGCCGGAGCGGCCGCGCAAGGCGATCGCCCCGCTCAAGGAGTCCGGCGAGCGCTGGCTGGAGATCATGGAGGCCGCGCACGGCCTCGGCGTGGAGTCCACCTCCACCATGCTGATGGGCACCGGCGAGACCAACGCCGAGCGGATCGAGCACCTGCGGATGATCCGCGACGTGCAGGACCGCACCGGCGGCTTCCGCGCCTTCATCCCGTACACCTACCAGCCGCAGAACAACCACCTCAAGGGCTCGACCCAGGCCACCGTCTTCGAGTACCTGCGGATGATCGCGATCGCCCGGCTGTTCCTCGACAACGTCGCCCACATCCAGGGCTCCTGGCTCACCACCGGCAAGGAGGCCGGCCAGCTGTCGCTGCACTACGGCGCGGACGACCTCGGCTCGGTGATGCTGGAGGAGAACGTCGTCTCGGCGGCCGGTGCCAAGCACCGCTCCAACCTGACCGAGCTGATCCACCTCATCCGCGCCGCCGACCGCGTCCCGGCCCAGCGCTCCACCACGTACGAGCACCTGCGGGTGCTGGACGACCCGGCGAACGACCCGGTCGACGCGCGGGTCGCCTCCCACATCGCCTCCACGGCCATCGAAGGCGGCACCGCGCACCCCGAGCTGAAGATCCTGGACAACTGAGCCCGGCGGCCCGGCCACCGTGCTGACCCTCCACCGGGCGGCGTTCCTGCTGCCCGACCCGGCCGACCCCACCGCCCCGTCCTTCGCCGACGGGGCGGTGGTGGTGCGCGGCGAACTGGTCGAGGCCGTCGGGCCGTACCCGGAACTGGCGGCGGCCCACCCGGCGGCGCGGGTCCGGGACTGGGGCACCGCCGTGCTCACACCCGGGCTGCGCAACCCCTGGGGGCAGCGGCTGTTGGAGCGGGACTACCACCCGGACCCGCGGGAGGAGACCGGCGTCGAACCGGTCGCGGACGGGCTGGTGGGCTGCACGGACGAGACCCGGTACGGGGCCAGCGCGCGGCGCGGGCTGCAGCGGATGCTCGGGTTCGGGGTGACGGCGGTGGCCGGGCCGTTCGAACGGGCCGCGGTGCGGACGGCGGTGGCGCGGTCGGGGGTGGTGGCGTTGCCGGAGCCGTCGGTTGTGCTGGAGCCGTTGGCTGTGGATCCGTTGGCTGTGCTGGATCCGCTGACTGTGCTGCCGTTGATGCGGGCCGTGCACGGGCGGATGGCGGCCGGTGGGCGGGCGGACTTCGCGGTGTTCCCGGTGTTCCCGGTGAGCGCGGGGGTGGGTGTGGCTTCGGCTTCGGCTGCGGCTGCGGGTCCTGGCGCGGCCGGTGTGGAGCCGGCGTCCGGCGGGAGCCTGGCGACCGTGCTGGGCGGACGGTTGGTGTACCGGCGGCGGTGAGGACCGGCCGGGGTCGGGGACCGGCCCGATGTGACGTACTCATCAGTAAGCGGATTGCCTTGCCACGTACGGGACTTCCTTCGTGTGCACCCGAACTGCCGTGCCCACTCAGGGCGGTGATTGCCCCTTCGCCGTGACCTGAGGGCCCGCCAGCGGATACGATCCCGGACAGCTCACTCCGTACCCTCACCACACCACCACCCGTGCCCGCGGGCGGCGGGGCCGTGCCCCAGGCCCCGGAGGCAAGCCAGGACAGGAACCATGCGAACCGCGACCGTCTCCCCGCCGCGCTCCCCGCGGTTGGGCCGTGGTTGGTACCTCGCCGCCGTGCTCAGCGCCGTGCTGGCCGTCGGGATGTGCCTGCTCGGTTGGCGCCAGGCCGACCAGGCCGACCGGATCGCGGCCCACCCGGTGAGAGTCGAGGGCGTCGTCACCCAACTGCCGACCGGCGGCGGCACGTACAGCGCCGTCAGCTACAAGGTCAGCGGCCAGCCGCACACCGCGGCCGCGCTGCCGCTCTCCGACGGCGCCAAGGTCGGCGACGCGGTCTGCCTGGAACACGCCGCCGACGACCCCGGCGCGGTGCGGATCTGCGGCGACACCTACCCCCAGCCGGTCGGCGTCGGCCTGGCCCGGTTCAGCGTGCCGGTCGCCGTCGTGCTCTTCGTGATCTGCATCCTGCGCATCCGGCGCCACCGGCGGGCCGTCGCGGTCCGCACCGGGCAGGGCCGGATCGCCGCCAACCTCGCCATGGCCACCGGGGCGCTGGCCGAGGGGATGCCCGCGATAACCCAGGGCAAGCGCTCGCGGCGCCGGCGCCGGGCGGGCGGCCGCCGGGGGACGCACTAGGTGTATTGACCCGCAGGATTGTTCACGCGGCAGATCGGGGGTTTGCCTCCGAGTGCGGTGTGGGGTGGTGCGCGGGCAGCTGGAGCGGTCGAGCAGGCCTGCTTCGCCCTCGGCCCGCCAGCGCCGCACCCACTTGTGGGCCGTGGCCCGGGAGACGCCCGTCTCGGCGGTGACGTGCGCGACCGGTCGGCCGGCCTGGACCCGTTCGACCAGGAGCCGCCTGCCGTGCACGGTCAACCGGGCGTTACGGTGGCACACGAAGACCTTCGTGCGTGGTGTGGAGCCTAGACACCTCCACCACACCGGAGGTCCTCGCCATGATCAAGCCCGACCGCCGTCAACAACGCTCGTGGTCAATACAACTAGGGCGTGTCCCAGGCGCGTGAAGACGCGCCCCTGGGGCCGGCTGGTGTGCCCCGTTGTCGTGCCCCGTTGGTCGGGGTGTCCGTCCCAGGGTGAACAATGGGGGCGTGACCCGAGCCTCCCTGGACAAGCAGCCGCACGAAGTCGCCGCCATGTTCGACGACGTCGCGGCCAAGTACGACCTCACCAACGACGTGCTCTCCCTCGGCCAGGCCCGCGCCTGGCGCCGGGCGGTGGCCGAGGCGGTGTCCGCCGGACCGGGGGACCTCGTGCTCGACCTCGGGGCCGGCACCGGCACCTCCTCGCTGCCCTTCACCGAGGCCGGGGCCAAGGTCGTCCCGTGCGACTTCTCGGTCGGCATGCTCACCGAGGGCAAGCGCCGCCACCCCGAGCTGCCCCTCACGGCCGGCGACGCCACCCGACTGCCGTTCGCGGACGACACCTTCGACTCGGTGACGATCTCCTTCGCGCTGCGCAACGTCCAGGAGACCGACGAGGCGCTGCGCGAGATGCACCGGGTCACCAAGCCCGGCGGCAAGCTGGTGATCTGCGAGTTCTCCACGCCGACCTGGACGCCGTTCCGGACGGTCTACACCGAGTACCTGATGCGCGCCCTGCCCCCGGTCGCCACCGCCGTCAGCAGCAACCCTGACGCGTACGTCTACCTCGCCGAGTCCATCCGGGTCTGGCCGGACCAGCCCGCGCTGGCCGCCCGGATGCAGGAGTGCGGCTGGTCGAAGGTCGCCTGGCGGAACCTGACCGGCGGGATCGTCGCGCTGCACCGCGGGTACAAGCAGGCGTAGCGGCTTTGCGGCGTAGTGGCGTAGCGGTGTAGCGGTGCGGTGGGGGCGGTTCCTGGTCGGCGGGTGGCGGTTCCAGGACGGGCCGCGGGGGCTTCCGGCGGCGTGAGCGGAACTAGACTGCCGGAGACAAAAGCCGCCATCCCCCGCCGCAGCTCCAGGAGTGTGTCCACGTGTCCGAGACCGCAGCCGATCTGACGAAGCCGGACAGCACGGTCGAGAGCACCGCCGACGTCATCGTGGTCGGCGCGGGCCCGGCCGGGGCCACGACCGCCTACTACCTCGCCCAGGCCGGGCTGGACGTGCTGCTGCTGGAGAAGACCGCCTTCCCGCGCGAGAAGGTCTGCGGCGACGGCCTCACCCCGCGCGCCACCAAGCAGCTGGTGGACATGGGCATCGACGTCTCCACCGAGAACGGCTGGTTGCACAACAAGGGCCTGCGCATCATCGGCGGCGGCGTCCGACTGGAGCTGGACTGGCCCGAGCTGGCCTCCTTCCCCGACTACGGCCTGGTCCGCAAGCGCGCCGACTTCGACGAACTGCTCGCCCGTCAGGCCGAGAAGGCCGGCGCCCGGCTCTACGAGCGCTGCAACGTCAGCGGGCCGGTCCTGGACGACCGCACCGGCCGGATCGTCGGCGTCACCGCCAAGCTCGGCGAGGAGAAGCGCCCCGTCACCTTCCGGGCCCCGCTGGTGGTCGCCGCCGACGGCAACTCCACCCGGCTCTCCCTCGCCATGGGCCTGCACCGCCGTGAGGACCGCCCGATGGGCGTCGCCTACCGCACCTACTTCAACTCGCCGCGCCACGACGACGACTACCTGGAGTCCTGGCTGGAGCTGTGGGACACCCGCGACGGCCAGCGCAAGCTGCTGCCCGGCTACGGCTGGGTGTTCGGCATGGGCGACGGCACCTCCAACGTCGGCCTCGGCATCCTCAACTCCTCGCCCGCGTTCGGTGAACTCGACTGGCGTGAGGTGCTCAAGGCCTGGTGCGCTGGCATGCCGGCCGAGTGGGGGTACACCCCCGAGAACATGACCGAACCGATCCGCGGCGCCGCCCTGCCGATGGCCTTCAACCGGCAGCCGCACTACACCCGCGGCCTGCTGCTCGTCGGCGACGCGGGCGGCATGGTCAACCCGTTCAACGGCGAGGGCATCGCCTACGCGATGGAATCCGGCCAGATCGCCGCCGGCGTCATCGTCCAGGCCCATGCCCGCGTCACCGAGGGCGGCCGCGAGCGCGCCCTGCACGCCTACCCGCGCATCCTCAAGGACGTGTACGGCGGCTACTACACGCTCGGCCGCGCCTTCGTGAAGCTCATCGGCAACCCCAAGGTGATGCAGCTCGCCGCCCAGCACGGCCTGCCCCGGCCGCTGCTGATGCGCTTCACCCTCAAGCTGCTCGCCAACCTCACCGACCCGCAGGGCGGCGACGCGATGGACCGCCTGATCAACGGGCTGGCGAAGGTCGCGCCCAACGCCTGACGCCGGGGGTGGGGGCGCTGGCGTCGAGCGGGGGCGGGGCAGTACTTGGCGCCTGGCGAGGGCGGTGCTTGGCGCTGGTGGCGCCGGGCAGCGACGGAGGCGTCGCGCGCCGCGGGGCGCCGGGCGGCGCCTAGCGGGCCTCGGGTGCTTGGTGTGCCTCCGGTTCGGTCTTCGCTGCTGCCTCCGGGGCTGCCTCCCGATCCACGGTGTCGTGGGAGGCAGCGGGGTCGGAGGCGGCCGCGCTCGAGGTGGCCGGCCGGGAGTCGGTCGAGCGGGAGTCGGCGGCGCGGGAGTCGGCGGAGCGGGAGCCGGCCGAGCGGGAGTCTGCGGAGCGCTGCTCGACGTAGGAGAGGCGCTCGGTGAACACCCGGGCCGCGTCGGGGGTGAGCGTGCGGAGGGCGACGAGGGCGCTGAAGATGACGTCGCAGAGCTCGTGCTGGACGTCCTCCCAGGTGTGGGTGACACCCTTGCGCGGGTTCTGACCGGTCGCCCCGATCACCGCCGCGCCGACCTCGCCGATCTCCTCGGAGAGCTTGAGGAGCCGCAGCAGGCGCTCCTCCTGCGGCGACTGGGTGCTGTGCTCGTCCAGCCATGCGACCAGGTGGTCGACGCTCTCCCAGATCCGGCTGTCCATGCGGTGCTGCTCCCTGCGGTGTCGGTGGTGCTGCCACCGTACGGGAGCGGCGACGGGGGCGGGCCGGACGGTTCGCCGGGCCCGTCCGCCGCTTGGGCCGGTCGACCGCCAGGGTGGGCCCGCCCCGGAGGTCAGTGCTTGCTGATCTTCACATGGCGGATGTTCACGGGGGCGTTGGGGTAGCCGTCGCCGGGGCCGTTCTGGTCGTCCTCGCCGGCGGCCGCGATCTTCTGCAGGACGTCCAGGCCGGCCGTGATCCGGCCGAACGGGGTGTAGGCGGGGGAGAGCTTGGTGTCCTTCCAGACGATGAAGAACTGGCTGCCGTTGGTGTTCGGACCGGCGTTGGCCATCGCCACGGTGCCGGCCGGGTAGGTGGCGCCGGTGAGGTTCTCGTCCGGGAAGGAGTAGCCCGGACCGCCGCTGCCCGTCCCGGTCGGATCGCCGCACTGCAGGACGTAGATCCGCTGGGTGGTGAGGCGGTGGCAGTGGCTGCGGTCGAAGTAGTCGTGCTCGGCGAGGAATCGGAACGAAAAGGTGGTGCAGGGCGCCTTGTCGGTCAGTGCTTCGAAGGTGATCGGGCCCTGGTTGGTCCGCAGGGTCGCGTGGTACGGGCTGGCGGCCTTCTGCGCGTCGAAGACCGGGATGCCCTTGAAGTTGTCGGCCGGGGCGGCCGGTGTGTAGGTGCAGGCCGCGCTCAGGGCGGTGGTGGTGGCGGAGGGGGCCGCGACGGCCGTGCCGGTGCTCGCCGCGAGCGGGAGGACGGTGGCGGCGGCGACCAGGGCCCAGTGCTTGCGCTTCATGTGACGGGCCTTCCGGGGGGTGGTGGATGGCATGTTTGTCATGGAGGCATCATCCACGGCCGGGTGGGTCTCCGGTAGGGGTTGGGGCGGTCGGGGCTCCTATGGCTTGAGGGTGCGTGAGGGCGCGTAAGGATGCGTGAGGGATTGCCGGGGGCCGGGGGCCGGGCGCGGTCGGGTATCCGGCGGTTGCCGGGCCTCGGGGTGCGGCGCCGGGTGGGCCTTAGGGTGAGGCTCGGGGCGGGGTACGGGCTCTACGGGGCGGGGGTGTTCGGGGTGGTGTCGGGGTTCGGCGGGGTGGAGGCGAACAGCCCGGCGCGGGCGGCCAGGGCGGCGGCGTCGGCGGCCCGTTCCGCGGTGCGGGCGTCCAGGGGTTCACCGGTGACGAACAGTCGGTAGTAGAGCGGGGCGGTGGCGGCCCGCACCACCTCGGCGCCGTCCGTCCCGATGGGCAACTCGCCCCGGGTGACCGCCCGTTCGGCTACTTCGGCGGCCTGGCGGTGGCGGGCCGCGAAGAAGTCGCGCAGGGCGGCCGCGCCGGTGTCGGAGCGCTGGGCGGCGGAGATCAGCGCGATGGGCGTGGGGCTCCGTTCGGGGTCGGTGAAGACGCTGAACACCTCCTGGGTGATCCGGCGGAGGTCCTGCTGGAGGTCTCCGGTGTCGGGTAGCGGCCAGAGCTGGTCGGCGGAGGCGGTCAGGGCGTCCGCGATCAGGCCGTCAACCCCTCTCCACCGCCGGTAGAGGGTGGCCTTGTGGACGCCGGAGCGTACTGCGACCGCCTCGGCGGTGAGTCCGTCGTAGCCCTTCTCCGTGACCTCGGCGAGCGTGGCGGCGACCACGTCCGCACGGACCCGGGCGCTTCGGCCGCCCGGGCGCGGGGTCGGTGTGCGGGGTTGCTGATCAGGGTGGGCGGCCTCGCTCAAAGTCGACTCCAGTCGCATTAGTGCTTGCTGTGGGGTGGCGGTTCTGCCATGCTCATCATAATGCGACTTTCGTCGCATTACGAGAGGAGCTCGCTTGACCGCCCACGCCATCCCTGACCCGACCGTCCTCCACCCGCTCGCCGGCCACGACCGGGTGGTCCTGCTGCGCCCGCTCGTCACCGATCCGAGGATCGAGGTCGGCGAGTTCACCTATTTCGACGACCCTGACGGAGCCACCCGCTTCGAGGAACGCAACGTTCTCTACGCCTACGGCCCCGAGCGACTGGTGATCGGCAGGTACTGCGCGATCGCCACCGGAACCCGCTTCCTGATGGCCGGGGCCGCCCACCCCGCTATCGGCGTCTCCACCTTCCCCTTCACGATGTTCGGCGGTAGCTGGACCGAGCAGACCCTCGACATCGTCACGGGCCTGCCCAGCCGTGGCGACACCGTGGTCGGCAACGACGTCTGGTTCGGATTCGGAGCCACCGTCCTGCCCGGCGTCCGGATCGGCGACGGAGCGATCATCGCGGCCGGCGCGGTGGTCACCGCCGACGTCGATCCCTACACGATCGTCGGCGGCAACCCCGCCCGCCCGATCCGGCGCCGCTTCGACGATGCCGACATCGGACGCCTGCTCCGTGCGGCCTGGTGGGACTGGCCGGTCGAACTCGTCACCGAGCACGTCCGAGCCATCATGTCCGGCACCCCAGCCGACATCGAGGCCATCGCCGAGACGAACGGCGTGCTCGCCTCCTGACCCGTCGGCACCGGCCAGGGGCATTGATCACCGGCGGGCCGGTGCGCGAAGATGGCGCACCTTTGCTCCATCCCTCACCCCGTCCACCGCTGAGCCACACGCCCAGCCTCTGGGTCCGTCCGACGCCGTACGGTCCTCGCACCTGCCGGTTCCGTTCGCTCGGAGGGATCTTCCTCATGTCTGCCTCCCCGTCCTCGTCCTCATCGGTTCTTCGTGATCTGCCGGTCCTGCTCGTGGCAGTGGTGTGGGGGTCGAGCTTCCTCGCCGTCCAGCGGGTGGCCGAGCCGGGGACGGTCGTGGCGATGCTCGTCCTGCGCTTCGGGCTGGTGCTGCCGCTGCTCGGCCTGGTCGCCTGGCGGGCCCTGCGGAAGCTGGGCCGCGCCGAGTGGCTCGGTGGCGCCGTACTGGGCCTGGTCCTCAGTGGGATCTTCCTGTTGGAGACCTATGGCGCCGTCCACACCTCTGCCACCAACGCCGGACTGATCATCAGCCTCGCCATGGTGCTCACCCCACTCGGCGAGAGCGCCCTGGGCCGCACCGCACCACCGCGCGCCTTCCTCGCGGCTGCCGGGCTGGCCGTCCTCGGCGTCGCCCTGCTCACTGGCGACGGCGGACTGCGCCCTCCGACGCTTGGTGACCTGCTGGTGCTGGGCGCCGCCCTGGTCCGCTCGGCGTACGTCCTCGCCATGGCCCGCACCCGGGCCGTCCGCAACACCGACATGCTCGCCGTCACCTGGGTCCAACTCGCGGTTGCCACCGCCGTGTTCATGATCGTCGCACTGGCCGTCGGGCCCACTCCGTGGAGCGTCGCCCTCTCGTACGGAGCCGGCCAGTGGGCCTGGCTGTTGCACCTGTCCTTGTTCTGCACCCTGTTCGCCTTCTTCGTCCAAATGTGGGCTGTCCGGGCCACCTCTCCGTCCCGGGTGAGCCTGCTGCTCGGCACCGAACCGCTGTGGGCCGCCGTCTTCGGCATCACCCTCGCCGGGAACCGGATGGGCTCGCTCGCCTTGGTCGGCGGAGCCCTGGTACTGGTCGCGACCGAATGGGGCCGGCGCACCGCCCCCGCGCCGCGCCCGGCCAGCGGCGGGGGCGAGAGGTCGCCCGATACGGAGGGGGTGAGCCCGGAGCCGACTCCGGTGTGACCCGTCGCTCTGGTCATCGGCGCCGTCGCAGCGTCCGGCGGGCGTAGTCGACGGTGACCACGCCCAGCAGCGGGCCCCAGGCGACCAGGGGCAGGTAGGCGAGTGTCATCACGATGGCCGCGACGCCATGCGGCGAGTCCGGCTCGGCCAGGTTGTGGGCCCATCGGCCGAACAGCCCCTCCAGGCCGAGGAGCGTGAGCACCACCGATCCCAGCAGGGCCGGGACGATCACGGCGAGGGGCGGAATCCGACGGCCGCCTATCAGCGGGATCCGGCGCGGAAACACCTGGCCCCAGGGACGCACCAGGCCGACGGTCAGAATGGCCAGGACTTCGGCCAGGCTGCTCAGCGCCACGCAGTAGACCGTGCCCCAGCCCGGCTGGTGGGCGGCGTACGCTGCGGCCGTCGCGCCGGTGAAGCCGACCGGAACGCCGAATCCGAAGGCGACCCGCCACAGCCCCGAGGGGACGGTGGTGAGGACGGCGGCCTTGGCGGCGAGCTGGGCCCAGCGCGGCGCGGGCGGGACGGCGGAGAGAGCGCCGGCCGGCCGGCGGGCGGTGCTGCGGGGGTTGATCATGAGCTTCGACATGGTGGTGGCCTCCCATCGGCTCCGACCTCCGTGGCCGGTGCGATGTCTCAAGACTGGAGGTCCACCAGGGCTCGCGGCAGATGCCGATCGGGCTGTTCCTCCTGCTCAACCGGCCTTTGAAATATGCCGATCGGCACAGGTGTGCCGCTCGGGCGCCGTCGTAGTGTGACGGCAGTCGAAGAGTCGAGGAGGCGGTGACGATGACTCAGATCCTGGCCGGGGTGGTCCTTGTCCTGGCGCTGCCGGCCTGGTTGGCGCGATCGCGCTACGGGGTGGCGGCCATGACCACGGCCCTCGGGGTTGCGTCGATCGCGGTCACGGTCACCGTCTGGTTCCTCGGCCGCTGGCTGGAGGGGGACCGCTGGGCCGGGCTGCTGGGCCTGATCGAACTGGCCGCCCTGTTGCTGTCGGTGGTCATCAGCCTGCGCACCGAGGACGGCCCGCGGTGCGCCGCGGCGGCCTGGACGGCGTGCGGAGCGGTCGCCCTGTGGCTGACGCGGTTCGCGTTCGTCGAAGGGCCGGGGGACATGCTCACGGTCTTCGGGTTCGGCTCGGCTCTGTCGCTGCCGACGGTCCTGATCGGGCTCTACCTACGAGGCCTGGACGAAGGGCGCAAGCAGGCGGTGGTCGAGGCGAGGCGCGCGCAGCGACTCGAACTGGCCCACGACCTCCACGACTTCGTGGCACACGACGTGAGCGGGATGGTCGCTCAGGCCCAGGCGGGCGCCTACCTGGCCTCGGTCGACCCGGCCCGAGCCGTCGCCCTGTTCGAACGGATAGAGCAGGCCGGGCAACGGGCCCTGGCATCGCTGGACCGGACGGTCCAGCTGCTGCGCACGGAGGAGGGGAGCGGGCGCAGCCCACAGCCGGGTCTCTCGGAACTCGCCGAGGTGGTCGAGCGGTTCACGGCCTCGGGCGGTGCGGAAGTCCGGCTGGAGCTGCCGGACCAGCCGGTACCGCGGGAAGTGGGCGGGACTGTTCACCGGATCGTGGTCGAGGCACTGACCAACGTCCGCCGGCACGCTCAGGACGCCCATCGGATCGAGGTCCGGGCACGCCGCGGCGGCGGATGGCTGGAGCTGACCGTGACGAACGACGGCCGGGCACCGGGGCCGACCGGCCGCCCCCGCCGAGGCGGTGGCAGCGGACTGCCGGGGCTGGCCGCGCGAGTGGAGGCACTGGGCGGCACGTTCGAGGCCGGTGCGTACGAGGAGGAGGCGTGGCGCGTGACGGCGAGGCTGCCGTTGGCAGGCCGGGAGGAGCGGGAACAGCCGGAAGGCTTGATGAGGACCAGCGCGGGTGCAGGGGAGAAGAGCGGATGAGCAGTAGTGCGGGGCCGATTCGGATCCTGGTCGCCGATGACCAGGCAGATGTCCGCAGCGCATTCCGGATGATCCTGGACGTCCAACCGGACATGGTGGTGGTGGCTGAGGCGGCGAACGGTGCCGCGGCGGTGGAGGAGGCGAAGAGGCTGCGGCCGGACGTGGTGCTCGCGGACATCCGGATGCCGAAACTCGACGGCCTGGAGGTCACACGGCAACTGGCCGGGCAATGCAAGGTGATCGTGGTGACCACCTTCGACCTGGACGAATACGTGCACACGGCCTTGCGAAACGGTGCGGCTGGCTTCCTGCTGAAGCGTTCGGGCCCGGTGCTGCTGATCGAGGCCGTTCGGGCGGCGATGGCCGGGGATGCGTTGATCAGCCCGCAGATCACCGTCCGACTGCTGCAGCACATGGCGCTGCCGGGCTCTGCCCCGACGCCCGGTCCCGCGAGCGGGATGGGCACTCCGGGTCCGTTGATAGCCGGCCCGGTGGAGGAACTGACCGAGCGAGAAAGGGAGATCGCTGAGCTGGTGGCCGATGGAGCGACCAACGCCCAGATCGGCGCCGGGCTCTTCATCTCACCGGGAACGGTGAAGAACCATCTCGCCAACATCCAGCGCAAGCTCGGCGCCCGTAACCGGGTGGGCGTCGCGGCGTGGGTGTGGGAACAGGCAGTCGGAAGCCGGTAACCGGCTCTGATCCGTAGGCGAGAGCGGAACAGCGTAGGCGGCCCGCACAAGGGCGGGGCCCAAGGACGAGAGGAAGGCAGGGCAGGAGACAGAGGTGGAGGCGGGCCCAGGGATGTGAGGGCCGCGTCGGGAAGGGAAGTTGGGCCTGCCCACAACGGGAGGCGGGGCCGCGGACACGAAGGCGGAGGGCGAGGAGGAGGGCGAAGGGCAGGCCCCCAGGGGCCCACATGCCGCCGGGGCTGCGAGCGCGCGGCAGCTCCGCGCTGGGACCGGCCGGCCCAGCGCAGGTGACACCGGCGGCTGGTGGGCAACGCGGGCGGCGGGCGGCGGGCGGCGGGCGGCGGGCGGCTCAGCCGACCTCGGCCAGCTCCCGCCCGCGCAGAAACAACACTGTAGCTTATACAC
>NZ_JBHXEG010000034.1:0-81899 GCF_042724935.1 Kitasatospora sp. NPDC127060 | reverse complement strand
ACTCCCTCAATCGGCGGCAGCGTCAGATGTGTATTATAGTCATGCGTTCGTACGGTGTCAGCGCGAGCGGCGGGACAGTCGCTCGACGTCCATCAGGACCACCGCGCGGGCCTCCAGCTTCAGCCAGCCGCGGCCGGCGAAGTCGGCGAGCGCCTTGTTGACGGTCTCGCGGGAGGCGCCGACCAGCTGGGCCAGCTCCTCCTGGGTGAGGTCGTGGGCGACGTGGATGCCCTCCTCGGACTGCACGCCGAAGCGGCGGGAGAGGTCCAGCAGGGCCTTGGCGACGCGCCCGGGCACGTCGGAGAAGACCAGGTCGGACATCACGTCGTTGGTCCGGCGCAGTCGGCGGGCGATGGCCCGGAGCAGCGCGATGGACACCTCGGGGCGGGCGTGCAGCCAGGGCTGCAGGTCGCCGTGGCCGAGGCCGAGCAGCTTGACCTCGGTCAGCGCGCTGGCGGTGGCGGTGCGCGGGCCCGGGTCGAACAGCGACAGCTCGCCGATCATCTCGCTGGGGCCGAGCACGGCCAGCATGTTCTCGCGGCCGTCCGGGGAGGCGCGGTGCAGCTTGACCTTGCCCTCGGCGACGACGTACAGCCGGTCGCCCGGGTCGCCCTCGTGGAACAGCGACTCACCACGGGCGAGGGTGACCTCGGTCATGGAAGCGCGCAGCTCGCCGGCCTGTTCGTCGTCGAGTGCCGCGAAGAGTGCGGCGCGCCGCAGAACGTCGTCCACGTGCTTCCTCCTTCTCGGCCGTCCGGCGGGTGGGCCGTCCGGCGCAAGTTCCGTTCAGTGTTCTGCATCACCAAGCATGGCGCATGTCGCTCCGATCATATGAGGAGGGGGTGTGTCCGGGTGTGCGGTGCGGGGCCATTCGTACCGGCGGGTCACGGGGCGGGGTGCCCGGCGACCGCTGCTTTCTCGAACGTCTGTCCGTTCGGAGCGAACAGGGAGTCGCCCACCGCGGTGCGGGCGGAGAGGACTGCGTGCCCGGCCCGGTGGGCACTGGTCAGGCCCGCCGCCCGCAGGGCGGCGAGGTGCTGGGAGACGGCCGCCGGGGAGAGTCCGGTCCGGCCGGCCAGCTCGGTGGTCGAGGCCGGGGAGTCCAGCTCGGCCAGCAGCCGAGCCCGGGAGCGGCCGAGGACGGCGGCCAGCGCATCGGTGCGCGCGGCCGAGCCGGGGCGCTCCTCCCAGAGCGCGGCCGTGCCGCGCGCCGGGTAGATCAGCTGCGGCGGCTCGGGCGGCAGCACCCGGGTGAGCACCCGTGGCCAGGCGAAGGCCGAGGGCAGGAGCAGCAGTCCGGAACCGGCGGTCAGCCGGGCCACGGCGCAGTGCCGGCGCTCCAGCCGCAGCGCGGTGCCGTCCCAGCGGACCGTCTCGTGCAGTTCGTCCAGCATCCGCGCGGTGCCGTGCTCGGCGGCCTGCCGGGAGCGGTGGAAGACGTCCGCGGCCAGCAGTGCCCGGATCCGGGCCCAGTACGGCGCGAGCGCCAGCTCCCAGTACGCCTCGATCTCGGCGGCCAGCCGGGGCAGCTGGCCGTCCGGGTCGCGGTACAGCGGCGCCAGGACGGCCGGGAGCCGGCCGCCCGCCTCGGCGGCCACGATGTCGAGATCGGCCCGCACCTGCCCGGCGCCGGACGCGGCGATCGCGGCCAGCTCCTCGGCGAGGGTGGGGGAGAAGCCGGCCGGGGCGGGGTTGAGGAAGTCGGGCAGGTGGCCGTCGGGCGGGACCATCGCGGCCAGCCGACCCCGGTCCAGCCCGGCGGTGGCCAGCCGCTCGCGGACCTGCCCGGCCCAGCGGCGGTGCAGCGCCGGGGCGGGGGAGTGGGCGAGGGCGCGCAGACTGGTCACCACCTCCTGCATCGGGCTGACGGCGAACCGGGTCAGCGCCAAGTCCTGCGCGGAGAAGTGGAGTTCCGTCCGCACCTGCACCCCTCCTGGAGAAGATTCGGCCCCAGCTTAAACACTGGCGGCCGGCCGGCGACGGGGCGCAGGATGCCTGCGTCCCCACCGATCCGTACGAAAGCCGGTGACCCGTCATGTCCACCACCCCCGAGGCCCGCGAGCGGGCACTGCGGCTGCGCGAGCTCCTTGCGGAGGGCGTGCTCGTCCTGCCCAACGCCTGGGACGCGGGCAGCGCCGCGGTGATCGCCTCGGCCGGCGCCCGGGCGATCGCCACCACGAGCGGCGGCGTCTCCTGGTCGCTCGGGCACGGCGACGGGCAGCGGATGGACCGGGCGGCGGCGGTCGCTGCGGCCCGCCGGGTCGTCGCCGCGGTGGACCTGCCGGTCACCGTCGACGCCGAGGGCGGGTACGGGCCGCTGCCCGCCGACGTGGCCGCGACCGTCACCGAGCTGGTTGGCGCCGGCGTGGCCGGGGTCAACCTGGAGGACTCCACGACCGTCGGCGGGCCGCTGTTCCCGGTGGCCCAGCAGGCCGGACGGCTGCGCGCGGCCCGGACGGCGGCCGCGGCGGCCGGGCTCCCCGAACTGCTGGTCAACGCCCGTACCGACGTCTTCCTGTTCGGGCTCGGCGGGCTGGACGACGTCCTGGCCCGGGCCGAGGCCTACGCCGAGGCGGGCGCCGACGGCCTGTTCGTCCCCGGGCTGCTGGACCTCGACACCCTCACCGAGCTGTGCCGGCGCTCTCCGTTGCCGGTGAACGCGATGGCCGGAGCGGGCGGGCCGACCGTCGCCGAACTCGCCGCCACGGGGGTGCGGCGAGTCAGCGTCGGCACCGGCCTGGCCCAGGCCGCGTACACCACGGCCCACCGGGCCGCCGTCGAACTGCTCGGCGCCGGGACGCTGACCGAGCTCGACGGCGCGCTCGGCTTCGGGGAGCTGAACGGGCTGTACTGATCGCCCTGCGGCCCTGCGGCCCTGCGGCCCTGCGGCCCTGCGGTCCTGCGGATCCGGCTCAGCCGGTGAAGCCCAGCTCGGCGAGGCTCTGCTCGATCCGGGCGTGGTGGGCGGCCTCCCAGTCGTCCAGGGTCTCAGCGGCCTCCTTGGCCAGCTTCGCCCGGGCCGCCGCCAGGGCGCTCGCCCGCTCGGCGGCGGGCACCACCACGACGCCCTCCTCGTCGGCCACCACGATGTCGCCGGGCGCCACCAGCACGCCGCCGCAGCGCACCGGGGCGCCGTGGCTGCCCAGTTGCTTCTTCGCCCCGGGGATCGGGATGACGCCCCGGGCGACCACCGGGAAGCCCAGTTCCCGCACCTCGGCGAGGTCCCGGATCAGGCCGTCCGCCACGAAGGCGGCGACGCCCCGGCGCTGGGCCACGGCACAGACGTTGCCGCCGGCCAGCGCGTGGTCCAGGTCGCCGGACTCCACCACGATCACCGAGCCGGGCTCGGCCCGGTAGATCGCGGCGTGCAGCATCAGGTTGTCGCCGGGCGGGCACTGCACGGTGAAGGCCGGTCCGGCGACCCGGGGCATGCCCGCCCAGAGCGGGCGCAGGCCGATGTCCATGACCTGCGCGCGGCCCAGGACGTCGGCCAGGGTGGTGGTGGGAATGTCCGCGAAGTCCTTGAAGTCCCCGTCCATGCTTCCTCTTTCTCCGATCGTCAGACGTTCGGAAGACTAGCGAGGGCGTGTCCGGCGGAGCTTGCCGGACAGGCCCCGGAGCGCCGGCGGATGGAGGTCCGCGGAGTCCCCGGACCCGGATCAGGCGGCTCAGGCGGCTCAGGCGAAGAAGCTCAGCAGCTCCGGCACCAGCACCTCGGGCGCCACCTCGTGGGTCTGGTCGGCCAGCGTCCGGTACTCGGCGCCCGGCACGGCCCCGGCCACCGCGCGGGTGGGCGCCCGCAGCAGCTCCGGGCTGGCGCCGCCGTCCAGGACCAGGGTGGGCACGGCGACCGTGGCCAGCAGCTCGGTCGGCACCGTGCCGCCGGTCCGCCCGCCGAGCGCCTCCGCGTCGTACGCCAGGGTCGGCGCGACCGCCTCGAACACCGGCCACACCGGGGCGGAGCGCATCCCCTCCACCATTTCGCCGGGCATCCCGACGAAGGTCATGAAGGCCGCGACGGCGTCCCCGCGCCGTCCCTCGGCGATCGCCGCCTCCAACTCGGCGACGTACCCGACGAACTGCTCGCTCCGCCCCTCCTCGGTGCTGAACGGCGGCTCGTAGACGGCGAGTCGGCTCATCCCGACGCCCGCCGCCGCGGCCCGCAGGGCGAGCGCGGCGCCCGAGGAGATGCCGAAGACCGCGGCCGAGCCGCCGGCCGCCGTGATCACGGCCGCCAGGTCCTCGATCTCGCGCTCGACGGCGAACGGTGCGGTGTCCCCGCTGCCGCCGCGGCCGCGCCGGTCGTAGGCCCACACGGTGTGGTGGGCCGAGAGCCGCTCGGAGACGGCGACGCCCGGGTCGAAGCCGCGGTGGCCGATCGCCCCGTCCACCAGGACGACGGCCGGGCCGGAGCCGGTGACGGTGCAGGCGATGGTGGTGCCGTCGGTGGAGACCACGGTGCTCATGGGGTGTTCCTTCGGTCGGAAGAGCCGGACGAGTCGGTCGCGGGGGTAGACCGGGGCTCGCCGCAGAACTCATCGCTCCGGCCGGAGATTTCTTCCGAGGCCTCCGAGGGCGCTGACGACGGCCTCCGGCGCGCGTCCCGCGGGCATATGCTTTACAGGTAAATTACCTGCTAATCTTTTTGCATGGCCACAACCGCCCAGTTCCGACAGGCACTCCGGGTCGGCCCGCCCGGCGACAGCTGGCACAAGCCCGCCCTCAGCGCCGTGGTGACCCTCGGCACCCTCAACCTCACCCTGCTCGCCCTAGGCCGGCTCGACCTCGCGCTCTACACCTCGGCCGGCGGACTCGGCGCGCTGTACGGACACGGCCTGCCCTACCGCGCCCGGGCCCGTACCCTGGCCGGCGTCCTGCTCGGCACCCTGCTCAGCACCGCCGCCGCCCTCACCGCCGCCGCGCTGACCCGCGACGCCGTCATCCTGGTCGCGGTGGCCGCCGGGCTCGCCGCGCTGCACAAACTGGGCTGCGACGCCGCCCGGATCGGCCCGCCCGGCAGCCTGATCATCACCTTCACCACGGCCGGCTGCGCCTTCGTCCCCCAGCGCCCCGCCGACCTCCCCCCGCACCTGGCGCTCGCCGCGCTCGGCGCCGCACTGGCCTGGCTGGTCGGCATGGCCCCCGCGCTGCTGCGCCCGTACGGGCCCGAGCGGATCGCCACCGCCCGCGCACTGGAGGCCGCCGCCCGGCTGGCGCGCACCGGGCCCGGCACACCGGACGCGGCCCGGACGGCCCTGGTCGGCGCGGTCGACGCGGCCCGGCGGAGCCTCGGGCAGTCCTCCCCGGCCCGGTGGCCGGCCCTCGGCGACGCACCCGAGCGGCTGCTCGTCCACGCCGAGTCGGCCCTGGCCGCGCCCGCCGACCCGGCCGCCGCCGAGCGGTACTCGGCCTGGGCCCGCGACCTGCGCCGGGGTCGCCCGCTGCCGCTGCCGGAGCTCACCGAGGCGGAGGCGGCCGAACTGCGCGCCCACCGGCCCGCCCCCCGCCCGGCACCGCACCGGGCGCTGCGACCCGGTTCCGCGCTGCTGCCGATCGGCCTGCGGGTGGCGGTCGGCTGCGCCGCGGCCGGGTGGCTCTCGCTGGCGCTCGGTGTCGGGCGGCCGTACTGGGCGGTGGTCACCGCGGCCTCGGTGTTCCAGGCCAACAGCACACTGTCCTGGCAGCGCGCACTGCAGCGGGTGCTGGGCAACCTGCTCGGCCTCGCCGCGTTCACCGCCCTCCTGCCCGTCGCGCACTCGGGCCCGGTGGCGCTGATCGCGCTCGGGCTGCTCTGCCAGGTCGGTGCGGAGGCGACGATCGCCCGCAGCTACTGGCTGGCCACCGTCTTCGTCACCCCGATGGCCCTGATGATGACCGAGTTCGCCGGCCTCCAGCCCGCCCGGGCGCTGGTCGCCGACCGCTGGCTGGACACCTGCGTGGGCGCGGTCACCGGCCTCGCCGCCTGCCTGCTGGTCACCAACCGCCGCACCGCCACCCGGCTGTCCCGCGCCCTGACCGGGGTCGATACCGCCACCCGTCGGGCCCGGGCCGCCGTCGCCACCGCCGCCACCGCCGCCACCGCCGCCACCGCCGGCTCCGAGGCCGCCGCGGCCCGGACCGGCCTGGCCACCGCCCTGCTGGAACTGCGCGAGGCCGCCGACACCGCCACCGGCGAGTGGCGCCGCCCCGCGCTCCCGCACCAGCGCACCGTCGACACCGAACGCCACGCCCACCACCTGCTGGCAGCCCTGCTGGAACGGCGGGGCACCGGAGCGCGCGCCGCCTAGGGCCTGCCGTACAGGCCCTAGGATCGACGGACAGCCGGACGGTCGGTCGCGGAACGGGAGCAGCACACGTGGAGGACGTCGTCGCAGGTGTGCTGCGCCAGTGGGAGCGTGCCTACCCGGGCCTGGACACCGGCCCGATCGCCGTCCTCGGCCGGATCAACCGCTGCGCCGCACTGCTCCAGCAGACCCCTGACCCGCTCACCCGGACCGGCCTCACCCGCGCCGAGTTTGACATCCTCGGCGCCCTGCGCCGGGTCGACCGCGAGCTGACGCCCACCCAGCTGGCCCGCGAGAGCTTCGCCTCCGGCGCCGCCGTCACCAAGCGTCTGCGCCTGCTGGAGGAGCGCGGCCTGGTCAGCCGCCGCCCGGACGAGCGCGACCGCCGGGTCGCCCACCTCTCCCTCACCGACGCGGGCCGCGAACTGGTCGACGGCCTGGTCCAGGAACTCGTCGCCCACGACCGCGCCCTCCTCGCCGGCCTCACCCCCGACGAGCAGGCCCGCCTCGCCGACGCCCTGGCCGGCCTCCTCAACACCCTCGAGGGCACGATCGGCCGCCCCCCGCGGTGACCACCCCACCCGGACCGCCCCCTTCGCACAACAGCCGCCCCGGCAGGGGGTTCTTCCCTCCTTGATCGGCCCCAAGCGGTCCGCCGCTCGGCGTAGCCTTCGTCCATGGCAGAGAGCAAGGTCCGGAAGGCGACGGCGCCGAAGCAGCCCGCGGAGAAGCCGGTCGGGAAGACGACGGCGGCGAAGCAGCCGGTGGCGAACAAGCCCATGGCGAACCAGCCGGCCGTGAAGCCGAGGAAGCCGGAGTCGCACCTGGCGATGGTGCGGCGGGCCCGGCGGATCAACCGTGAGCTGGCGGAGCTGTACCCGTACGCGCACCCGGAGCTGGACTTCGAGAACCCGTTCCAACTGCTGGTGGCCACCGTGCTGTCGGCGCAGACCACCGACCTGCGGGTGAACCAGACCACCCCGGCGCTGTTCGCCAAGTACCCGACGCCGGAGGACATGGCGGCGGCGAACCCGGAGGAGCTGGAGCAGATCATCCGTCCGACCGGCTTCTTCCGGAACAAGGCGAAGTCGCTGATCGGCCTGTCGACCGCCCTGCGCGACGACTTCGGGGGTGAGGTCCCGGGCCGGCTGGCCGACCTGGTGACGCTGCCCGGGGTCGGCCGCAAGACCGCCAACGTCGTGCTCGGCAACGCCTTCGGCGTCCCCGGGATCACTGTGGACACCCACTTCGGGCGGCTGGCCCGGCGGTTCGGCTGGACGGCCGAGGAGGACCCGGTGAAGGTCGAGCTGGCCGTCGCCGAGATCTTCCCGAAGTCGGAGTGGACGATGCTCTCGCACCGCGTGGTCTTCCACGGCCGCCGGATCTGCCACTCCCAGAAGCCCGCCTGCGGGGCCTGCCCGATCGCGCCGCTCTGCCCCTCGTACGGGGAGGGCGAGCTGGACCAGGAGAAGGCCCGCAAGCTGCTCAAGTACGAGATGGGCGGCCAGCCCGGCCAGCGGCTGAAGCCGCCGTCGGACTTCCCCGGCGAGGCGGCGGCCCGCGCTGACGCCGAGGCCCACCACGGGCGGATCGCGGACCTGGGGGTGGAGGCGTGAGCACGACTGCCATCGAGCGGAACGGCCTGCCGGACTGGCTGGAGCCGGTCCGGGACGCGGCCGAGAGGGTGCTGCCGGAGCAGCTGAGCCGTTTCCTGCCGCCGCGCGAGGGCGGCCGGGCGGCGGCCGTGCTGATGCTGTTCGGCGAGGGCCCGGACGGGCCGGACCTGCTGCTGATCGAGCGGGCCCGGTCGCTGCGCTCGCACGCCGGCCAGCCGTCCTTCCCGGGCGGCGCGCTGGACCCGGAGGACGGTGACCCGGACGGTCCCGGCCCGGTCGCGGCGGCGCTGCGCGAGGCCTGGGAGGAGACCGGTCTGGACCCGGCCGGGGTGCAGGTCTTCGCCGAACTGCCCCGGCTGTACATCCCGGTGAGCAGCTTCGTGGTGACCCCGGTGCTGGGCTGGTGGCGAGAGGAGTCGCCGGTGCGGCCGGTGGACCAGGGCGAGACCGGCGCGGTGTTCCGGGTGACGATCGCCGACCTGGCGGACCCGGCGAACCGGGTCCGGCTGCGGCACCCGTCCGGGCACGTCGGGCCGGCCTTCGCGGTCGCCGGGCGGCTGGTCTGGGGGTTCACCGCCGGGGTGATCGACCGGGTGCTGCACCACAGCGGGCTGGAGCTGCCCTGGGACCCGTCCCGGGTCGTCGACCTCTCGGACGACGCGCTGGCACTCGTCCAGGGCGACCTCGAGCACTCCCGGGCCCTGCCGGGCGGCGACGCCGACGGCTCGTGACGGGCCGTCGGCGCGGCACGGTCGCGAAGCGTGGGAGGGTGTCGGAGTGAACGTCCTGGATGTGCTGCTGGTCCTCGCCGCCGTCGGATTCGCCGTTTCGGGCTACCGGCAGGGCTTCGTGGTGGGCGTCCTCTC
The DNA here is from genome assembly GCF_042724935.1 of Kitasatospora sp. NPDC127060. Classification (NCBI taxonomy): domain Bacteria; kingdom Bacillati; phylum Actinomycetota; class Actinomycetes; order Kitasatosporales; family Streptomycetaceae; genus Kitasatospora; species Kitasatospora sp. NPDC127060. The sequence goes on along the minus strand of NZ_JBHXEG010000034.1, from coordinate 73,133 downwards.
GCTCGTCGGCTTCCTCGGCGGCGGCCTGCTGGCCGTCCAGCTGCTGCCGCTGCTGCTCGACCACCTGAGCCCCGGCACCACGGCCTCGGTGGTGGCCGTCGTGGTGGTGATCGTCTTCGCCGCGATCGGACAGGCGGTCACCGCGCACTACGGCTGGAAGCTGCGCGGGCACATCGACCGCCGCCCGGCCCGGGTGCTGGACGCGTCCGGCGGCGCGGTGGTCAACGTGATCTCGATGCTGCTGGTGGCCTGGCTGATCGGCTCCGCGCTGGCCGGGACATCACTGCCGACGGTCTCCAAGCAGGTCCGGTCCTCGGCGATCCTCGGCGGCGTCCAGAACGCGCTGCCCGGCGACGCGCCGAACTGGTTCTCCGACTTCTCCAAGGTGCTGGCCCGCAACGGCTTCCCGCAGGTCTTCAACCCCTTCGAGCACGAGCCGATCACCCAGGTCGACACCCCCGACCCGGCGCTGGCCAACAGCGCGGCGGTGGCCAAGGCGAGGCAGAGCCTGGTCAAGGTGGTCGGCGCCGCGACCTCCTGCGGCAAGACCCTGGAGGGCAGCGGCTTCGTCTTCGCCCCGCACCGGGTGATGACCAACGCCCACGTGGTCGGCGGCGTCGACGAGCCGACCGTGCAGATCGGCGGCGTCGGCCAGCTGTACGACGCCACGGTGGTCCGCTACGACTGGCAGCGCGACATCGCCGTCCTGGACGTGCCCAAGCTGAACGCGCCCGCGCTGACCTTCGCCGGCGAGGCGAAGACCAACGACAGCGCGATCGTCGCCGGATTCCCCGAGAACGGCGCCTTCAACGTCCAGCCCGCCCGCATCCGCGGCCGGATCCAGGCCAACGGCCCGGACATCTACCACCGCGGCCAGGTGGTGCGCGACGTCTACGCGGTGCGCTCGCTGGTCCGCCAGGGCAACAGCGGCGGCCCGCTGCTCACCCCGGACGGCCAGGTGTACGGCGTGGTCTTCGCCAAGTCCCTGGACAGCGCCGACACCGGGTACGTGCTGACCTCGGCCGAGGTGCGCGACGACGTGACGGCGGGCAGCGCCGCGACCGCCAAGGTGGACACCCAGGGCTGCGCGCTCTGACGCCGCGCCGGGCCCGCCGGTGCGTGATCCGTCGTACCGTCAGCCCGTCCTGGTAGCCTCGGCCGCGCTCACCCGTTCGGCTCAACCGGGGTGCCGTCCCGGAGTGAGCCGTACGGAGGTCGTGGCAGTCCGATGATGGGTCATTCGCACGCGGTGAGCGGGGCGATGCTGTACGCGGCCTCCGCCCCGTTCCTGCCCCCGCTGCTGCTGCACACCACGCTGCAGCCGGCGGACATACTGATGGGCACGGTGCTGTGCGCGGGCGCCGCGCTGCTGCCGGACCTCGACCACCACGACGGTTCGATCGCCAACTTCCTCGGCCCGATCTCCAAGGCGCTCTGCCGCTTCGTGGCCTGGGCCTCCGGCGGGCACCGGCACGCCACCCACTCGCTGCTGTTCGTCGCGCTGATGGGCGGTGGCACCTGGGCCGGCGTCACCTTCCTGGGCCGCTACTTCACCCTCACGGTGACGTTCTTCCTGCTGGCCCTGGCGGTCCGGGCGCTGCGGCTGTGCCCGCCGAGCAACGGCCCGGAGGCATGGATCACCGTCATCGGCCTGGCCGCGCTCGGCACCTTCGGGATGAACACCTGGATGCCCAGCTCGCCCGGCTGGCTGCCGTACGCGGTCGGGCTGGGCACGCTGGCACACCTGCTGGGCGACTGCCTGACCAAGAAGGGCGCGCCACTGCTGTGGCCGCACAAGGAGCGCTACGAGATCGTGCTGATCAAGCGCAGCGGCAACAACGTCGAGACCAAGGTGCTGGTGCCGATCATGTCGGTGGCGACCTTCGTCCTGCTCTGGTTCACCGCGCTGTCACCGCAGATCGTGAACTGACCGGTCGGCGAACGGCCGACCGACGCGGCGCGAGGCCTCAGGTCTCGCGCCGCAGTCGTGCGCCGACCCACCGGGCCCGCCGGCCGAGGATGCGCGGGATGCCCATCTGCCGCTGCGCCCCGCGCTGGCGGCGGTCGAGGCCGTCGAAGCCGAGGTCCTCCGACCAGTCCGGGCGGTGTGCGGAGCGCTGGGGGCTGTTGTGGCGTCGGCCGCGCGGGGCGTCGCCGCGATCGGGCATCCAGGTCATACCGGAATGGATGCCCCTGGGCCGGTGGGAGTAACCGTCCGGGTTTGTCGAAATTCGCCCATGCGCATGTCATATGAGCGCAACATCAAGGGAGTTGGGACTTTCGCACGTCCCCTGGCGCCCCCCCGGGGACCCCGGCACCCCTCCGGACAGTCACTCCTTGTGGCGACCGACCCAGTCCAGCAGCTCGGCGGTGAACTCCTCCGGCGCCTCCTCGTGCGGGAAGTGCCCCACCCCCGGCAGCAGCCGCCAGCGGTACGGCGCCGCCACGTACTCGCCGCCGCCCAGCGCGGTGTGCGACAGCAGTACCGGGTCCGCGGCGCCCTGGACGTGCAGGGTCGGCGCGGTGATCGGCTTCTTCATCCGCCGGGCGAACTGGATGCCGTCCGGGCGCGCCATCGAGCGCAGCAGCCAGCGGTACGGCTCGATCGAGCAGTGCGCGGTGCTGGGGATCTGGATCGCCTGCCGGTACGCGTGCACGGCGGCCGCGTCCAGCTTGTTCGGGCCGGTCCACTCGTCCAGGTAACGGCCCACCAGCGCGGCGTCGTCCGCGACCAGCCGGCGTTCCGGTATCCACGGCCGCTGGAAGCCCAGCACGTGGTCGAAGGCGGCCATCTGCTTGCGGTCCGTCAGCAGCGCCCGGCGGAGGTCCCGGGGGTGTGCCGCGGAGACCACGGTGAGGCTCCGGATCACCGACGGACGCATCACCGCCGCCACCCAGGCCAGGGTGCCGCCGGAGGCGTGCCCGACCAGGTGCGCCCGGGGCTCGCCGAGCGAGCGGATCACGCCGGTGATGTCCAGGGCCAGGTTGCCCGGGTCGTAGCCGCGCGGGGTGCGGTCGCTGCCGCCGATGCCGCGCAGGTCGAGCGCCACCGCGCGGTAGCCGGCCGCGGCCAGCGCGGTCAGTTGGTGGCGCCAGGCCCACCAGTACTCGGGCCAGCCGTGCACCAGCAGCACCAGCGGGCCGGAACCCACCTCGGTGATGTGGAAGCGGGCGCCGTTGGCCGCCAGGTCGCGGTGCGTCCAGGGGCCGGACCGCCGGATGCTCCAGGCCTCGCCGACGGCGCCGTCGGCACCCTCGTCGGACCGTCCGGGGGCGGGGGCGCCCCCGGCGGGCTCCGGGCCGGCGTCGAGGCCGGCGTCCGGGCCGGAGTCGGGGCCGGAAACGGCGGACGGCTGCGCGGTGGCGGGCTTGTGGTCGAGCGGCATACCGAGAGCGTGTCACATCCGTGCGAAGGACACGTGCCCGGCACTCGCCGTCGGCGGGTCCGGGCACGTCGGTCGCGGGGCGGGTTACGGGATGCGGCCCAGGCCCCGGTCGATCTCCTCCTGGGTGGCCGGACGCGGCCGGGCGTTCTTCAGCACCTCGGCGGTCCTGTGGACGCCCTCGATGGTGCGTTCGGGCTTCTGGATCTTCTTGAAGAACCGCCTCGCCACCACGAACAGCACCCCGGCGAGCACCCAGTAGGCGCCCGCGACGATGAGGAAGGACCAGCCGAGCGACAGGCCCAGCGCGTGGATGCCGAAGGCGAACGCGGCGCTCAGCATCGGGACGGAGAACAGGATCACCACGAGGGCGACGCCGACCGAGACGCCGCCGGAGACACCGCGCTTGACGTCCGCCTTGATCTCGGACTTGGCGAGGGCGATCTCGTCGTGCACGAGTGCGCTCAGATCGGCGGTGGCCGCCGCGAACAGCTGCCCCACCGAACGCTCGCCCTCGTAGGGCGCCCGGCCGTTGCTGGACGGGTCTGCGGCTCCTGCGGGCATCAGCGGTTCTCCTCTGCGGCTGCTGCGGCGTGACGCCGGCGCGGGGTGCGGTTTCCGGGGCCGGTGGGGGGTCCGGAGGCGTCAGCGGTTTGTCGACAGCTCAGAATCATGCCCCTACCGGTCAGTCGGACACCACTCCGGGGCCCCGCCGGAGGGACGTGTCCTGGCTTCGGAAGGCCCCTGGGAGGCCGCTGGAGGGCCACTGCACGGCCACCGGAAGGCTGCTGGGAAGACCGCTGGGCGGTCGCTCGGGGTGCCTCCGGACGGTCGTCGGCGGCATTCCCACGGGGGCTCAGCGGCCGGCCGCCGGTCCCTCGCCGGGCAACTGCCGGGCGGCCTCGACGGCCGCCGCCGCGTCGGTGCTCCGGGCCCGCCAGGCCGGGTCGTCCTGCTGGTAGACGTCCGGGATGCCGTCGCCGTCCTCGTCCCGGTCCTCCTCCTCGCACAGCGCGCGGTAGTGCCGGTTGCGCAGCTTGAGCAGCACGGTGGCGACCAGCGCGCAGAGCAGCGAGCCGACCAGGACGGCCGTCTTGGCGCGGGTGGCGAGCGCCAGGTCGTGCGGGAAGGCCAGTTCGCTGATCAGCAGCGAGACGGTGAAGCCGATTCCCGCGAGCACCGAGACGGCGAACAGGTCGGCCCACTTGAGCTGGGGGTTCAGCTCGGCCCGGGTGAACCGGGCGGCCAGCCAGGTGCCGCCGAATATGCCCACCGTCTTGCCGACCAGCAGCCCGATCACGATGCCGAGCGGGGTGGCCTGGGTGAACACCTCGCGCAGCTCCGGGCCGGAGATCGACACCCCGGCCGCGAACAGTGCGAACACCGGGACGGCCAGCCCGGCGGAGATCGGGCGGACCAGGTGCTCGATGTGCTCGCCGGGGGAGTGCTTCTCGTCGCCCTCCCGGTGGCAGCGCAGCATCAGGCCCATCGCGACGCCCGCCACCGTGGCGTGGATGCCGCTCTCGTGCATCAGTGCCCAGACCACGACGGCCAGCGGCACGAACAGGTACCAGCCCTTCACCCCGCGCCGGTGCAGGAACCAGAACAGCACCAGGCCGGCGAGGGCCAGTCCGAGCGCCCAGAACTTGATCCCGGAGCTGTAGAAGACCGCGATGATCAGGATCGCGATCAGGTCGTCGACGACGGCCAGGGTGAGCAGGAAGGCGCGCAGCGCCGAGGGCAGGTGACTGCCGACCACGGCCAGCACGCCGAGGGCGAAGGCGATGTCGGTGGCGGTCGGGATGGCCCAGCCGCCGGGGTGGCCGCCGCTGCCGGAGTTGGTCAGGGCGAACAGAATTGCGGGCAGGGCGACGCCGCAGACCGCGGCGATCACCGGGAGGGCGGCCGCACTCGGAGTGCGCAGCTCGCCCGCGACGAACTCGCGCTTGAGCTCGATGCCGGCCACGAAGAAGAAGATCGTCAGCAGGCCGTCCTTGGCCCAGTCGGCCAGGGTGAGGTCGAGGTGCAGCGGGGCGGACGGGCCGATCTTGTAGTCGAGCAGGCTCTCGTACCCGTGCGGCCAGACGTTCGCCCAGATCAGCGCCACCACGGCGGCGGCCAGCAGCAGCACGCCGCCGACCGTCTCGGTGCGCAGGGCGTCGGTGATGAAGGTGCGCTCTGGGAGCGACAGCCGGCCGAGGAGTTGCCGGCGGCGGGTCGTCGGCTCGTGGACGGGCGGCTGGTCGGTCACGGAGACCTCCTGGGGCTGGGAGCGGCAACGGTTGCACGGGTGGTGCAGTTGCCGACCAGACTTCCCGGCGCGCCCTGTGACGCCCGCGAGTCCTGCCTCAAGGATCTTGATGCGTCCTTAACAGTCTAGCGGGACGTTCGGGTGACCACCGGATCGTCCTTACAAATGACTTAAGCCCTGTGGGCCGGTTCTGCACTCCCGAGGAGCAAGGGACCGGCACCCGAACGGCTCAGGCCGAGTGCAGCCGGGTGAACGGCTCCCTAGGGTCGGTGGCAGGCGCCCGCCCGGTTCGGGCCGGTGCGCATCCCCCTTCCCACCCCGCTGTTCCCGCTGTACCTGCTGGAGGCACGACCATGCCCGGTGGCGGCACCACCATGCCCCAACCGCCCCTCTTATCCGGTGAGCCCGCCGATCCGAACGGCCCCGAGCCGCGGTCGGTCGCGCTCCCGGGACTCCTCCCCGGACTTCTCCCGGAGGATCGTCCGGAGCCCCCGCCGGAGGGCTCCCCGGGCCTCCCCTCGGACGATTCCCCGGACCTCCCCGAGATCCCCGCCGACCTCGACCGGCTGCTCCGCCCGCTGTTCCGCACCGCCGGTCCGGACGGCGGCGTCGCCGTCGCGGTGATCCGCGGTGACGAACGGACGGTCGCCTGCCGCGGACACTCCGACCGCTCCGGGCTCCACCCCGTCCGGGCCGACACCCGGTTCGAGCTCGGATCCGTGACCAAGACCTTCACCGCGCTGCTGCTCGCCGAGATGGCCGCCCGCGGCGAGGTCCGCTACGACGACCCGATCGACCGCTACCTCCCCGCGAACGCCGTCCCCGGCTACCCGCAGGAGCGGCCGATCACCCTCCTCCACCTGGCCACCCACACCTCGGGCCTGCCCCGGCTGCCGGTCGGCCTGCTGCCGGCCGCGGCCCCCCGCTGGTTCACCCGCCCGTACGCCACGTTCGGGCCGGCGCACCTGCTCGGGGCGCTGCCCCGGACCCCGGTCCGGGGGACCCCGGGCACCCAGGTGCGCTACTCCAACCTCGGCTGCGGGCTGCTCGGACTGTTGCTGGCCAACGCGGCCGGGCAGCGCTACGACGACCTGCTGGCCGCCCGGGTCTGCGGGCCGCTCGGCCTGGTGGACACCTCCTGCGGCCCCGGCCGGGAGGACGTCGCCGGTTACCGGCGGGGGCGCCGGGTGCCCTCCTTCCGGCTGCCCGCCCTGCCGGGTGCCTCGGCCCTGCGCTCCACCGCCGACGACATGCTCCGCTATCTGCAGGCGCACCTGTCGCTGGACGCCGTGCCGCTGTCCGAACGGACCGACGCGGCGGCGCTGCGGACGGCGCTCGGCGAGGTCCGACGGCCGCGGGTGGGGCGGCGCCGGGGCGGCACCCGGCTCTGCCTGGGCTGGACCCAGCGCCTGTTGGCCGGTCAGTTCGGCGGTGACGCCGGCGGTTGCGATGGCGGTTGCGATGGCGGCGCTTGTGGCGGCGCCGACTGCGACTGCGGCGGCAATGGCAACGGCGAGGGCATCGGCGACCTGGTCGGTCCGGTGGAGCGGCAGCTGGCGGAGGGGGCCGAGGAACTGGTGTTCCACGCCGGGTCGACCCGGGGGTGCAGCGCCTTCGTCGGGTTCAGCCCCCGGGCCCAGGTCGGGCTGGCGGTGCTGACCGGGGCGCGCTCGGGGGCGCGGATCGCGCGCGGCCGGGGCTTCGTCCAGGGCGCGTACGAGACCCTGAGCGCCCTGGCTGCGCAGCGCGGGCCGGGAACGGTGACGGGCCCGGCGGCTGAGGAGGGCACGGGGGCGTGATCCCCGGATGGGCGTGATGACGGGGCCCCGGGCAGTGATCACCGCCCGGGGCCCCGCTCACTGCTCGGGCCCGCTCGACCTGCGGCGCCCGCCCCGTGCCGGGGGGCGCCGCCCGGCCTTCGGGCCGTCCCGCCGGTTGACCCTCCGACTGTCGGCGGGTGCCGGGCCGTCAGGCCGTCAGGACTGCACTCAGCTGTTGCTGCCGTGCGGCGGCAGCTGGGCCTGGATCTGGCTCATCACCGAGCTGTCGGCGAGGGTGGTGGTGTCACCGACCTCGCGGCCCTCGGCGATGTCGCGCAGCAGGCGGCGCATGATCTTGCCGGAGCGGGTCTTCGGCAGCTCGCCGACCACCTTGATCTGCTTCGGCTTGGCGATCGGGCCGAGCGTGCGGCCGACGTGCGCCCGCAGCTCCTCGACCAGCTCGGGGCTCTCGGTGGCGCCGCCGCGCAGGATCACGAAGGCGACGATGGCCTGGCCGGTGGTCGCGTCGGTGGCGCCGACGACGGCGGACTCGGCCACCGACGGGTGGCCGACCAGGGCCGACTCGACCTCGGTGGTGGAGATGTTGTGGCCCGATACCAGCATGACGTCGTCGACCCGGCCGAGCAGCCAGATGTCGCCGTCCTCGTCCTTCTTGGCGCCGTCACCGGCGAAGTAGCGGCCCTCGAAGCGCGACCAGTAGGTGTCGATGTAGCGCTGGTCGTCGCCCCAGATGGTGCGGAGCATGGACGGCCACGGCTCGGTGAGCACCAGGTAACCGCCGGAGCCGTTCGGCACCTCGTTGGCCTCGTCGTCCACCACGGTGGCCGCGATGCCCGGCAGGGCACGCTGGGCCGAGCCCGGCTTGGTCTCGGTGACTCCCGGCAGCGGGCTGATCATCATGGCGCCGGTCTCGGTCTGCCACCAGGTGTCCACGATCGGGCAGGTGCCGCCGCCGATGTGTTCGCGGTACCAGATCCACGCCTCGGGGTTGATCGGCTCGCCGACGCTGCCCAGCACCCGCAGCGAGGACAGGTCGAACTTCGCGGGGATGTCGTCGCCCCACTTCATGAAGGTGCGGATCGCGGTCGGCGCGGTGTAGAGGATCGTCACGCCGTACTTCTGGACGATCTCCCAGAACCGGCCCTGGTGCGGGGTGTCCGGGGTGCCCTCGTAGATGACCTGGGTGGCGCCGTTGGAGAGCGGGCCGTAGACGATGTACGAGTGGCCGGTGACCCAGCCGATGTCGGCGGTGCACCAGTAGACGTCGGTCTCCGGCTTGAGGTCGAAGACCGCGTGGTGCGTGTAGCTGGCCTGGGTGAGGTAGCCGCCAGAGGTGTGCAGGATGCCCTTGGGCTTACCGGTGGTGCCCGAGGTGTAGAGGATGAACAGCGGGTGCTCGGCGTCGTGCGCCTCGGGGGCGTGCTCGGTGGACTGACGCGCGGTGATCTCGTGCCACCAGACGTCGCGGCCCTCGGTCCAGGCGATCTCCTGCTCGGTGCGGCGGATCACCAGGACGTGCTCGACGCCGTCGACCTTGGTGAGTGCCTCGTCGATGGCCGGCTTGAGCGCGGAGGGCTTGCCGCGGCGGTAGCCGCCGTCGGCGGTGATGACGAGCTTGGCCTGGGCGTCCTGGATGCGGGAGGCGACGGCGTCGGCGGAGAAGCCGCCGAAGACCACCGAGTGGGTGGCGCCGATCCGGGCACAGGCGAGCATCGCGACGACCGCCTCGGCGATCATCGGCAGGTAGACCGCGACCCGGTCGCCCTTGCGGACACCGAGCTCCAGCAGGGCGTTGGCGGCCTGCGAGACCTCGTCCTTGAGCTGGGCGTAGGTGATCGAGCGGCTGTCGCCGGGCTCGCCCTCGAAGTGGATGGCGACCCGGTCGCCGAGCCCGTTCTCGACGTGGCGGTCGACGCAGTTGTAGGCCACGTTGAGCTTGCCGTCGGCGAACCACTTGGCGAAGGGCGGGTTGGACCAGTCGAGGGTCTCGGTCGGCTCGACGGCCCAGCTGAGGCGGCGGGCCTGCTCGGCCCAGAAGCCCAGGCGGTCCTCGGAGGCCTGCGCGTACGCGGCCGCGGTGACGTTGGCGGCTGCGGCGAGCTCTGCCGGCGGGGCGAAACGCCGCTCCTCCTTGAGCAGGTTGGCCAGGCTCTCGTTGCTCAACGCGCACTCCTCATCGAGTTCATGATCCGGGGCGTTCCCGTGCGTGGGGATCGGCCCGCGTGTCCCAGCGCACAAGCTCACCAGGCGAACAGGCCACTTGACAAGAGGCTCCTTGGAATTGGTGTAGACCTTTAACCGATCATCGAACGGCTGACCGCGCAGCCCGCCGCACGGAGCGGCAGGCCGCGCGATGGCCGGTGGGCCCGTGCCCCGGCCCGCCCGGCGGAGACACGGACCCGGCTCTCAGGCGGCCAGCTGGGGGCCCTCCTCGCTGCCGTCGACCGGAAGCCGGCCGTCGTTTCTCACCCGTTCGGCCGAATCCGCTTCCATCCGGGCCTCGACCGGGCTGAACGTTCCGGCGGCTCGGTCGAGGACGTAGGCCTGGGCGGTGGCGAAGTCGAAGTACATCCCGACCAGTCGCAGGCTGCCCTCCTCGACCCGGCGCTCCACCGCCGGATTCGCCATCAGCTGGTCCAGCTGCTGCACCACATTGGTGAGGCAGAGCTGCTCCGCGAGGTCCACCACCGGCCGGTCGGCGAACTCGGCCGGGGCTCGTCGGAGCCGGTCCAGCGAGCCGCGGCCGTTGCGCAGCCAGCGGGTCAGCGGGGTGGGCGGTCCGGGGCGCTCGTGCACGCCGTCCAGCAGGGCCTTCATCGCACCGCAGCCGGAGTGGCCGCAGACCGTGATCGAGCGCACCTCCAGCGCCTCGACGGCGTACTGCACCGCGGCGGCCACCGAGTCGTCGGCCGCGCCGGGCTCGAACGGGGCCGGCACCAGGTTGCCCACGTTCCGGACGGTGAACAGGTCGCCCGGGCCGCTGTTGGTGATCATGCTGGTCACCATCCGGGAGTCCGCGCAGGCCAGGAAGAGTTGGGAGGGTGTCTGCCCCTCCCGGGCCAGCCGGGCGAGTTCGGGCCTGACCAGCGGGGCGGTGTGCTGCTGGAACACCCGGACGCCGTCCAGCAGCCGACCGTGCGGGTCCTCCTGCTGCTCGATGCAGTGGTGTCCGACCCAGGGCGTCCAGGCCCGGCAGCGGTGCGGGCCCGGTGAACTGCCCGCGCGAACGGTGCCGTCGGGGTCGAGCACCTCGTCGTCCTGGCGCCGCGTCACCATCGTGACCCGCCCGCCCGCGGCCTGATGCCCGGTGCGCCAGTCGTGCAGCGTCTCGTACGCGGCGTGGTCCAGGAAGGAGCCGTCGTGCACCACGGTGACCTCGGCGCCCACCGGGATCCCGGCCAGCGCCCGGCTCAGCCGGGGGACGGCGGTGAAGGTGAGCGGTCCGTGGGTCTGGACGGTGACCGAGCCGTCGGGGCCGGATCCGACGTCCACGTGGGCGCGGGTCAGCCGGTACAGCGCGAGCAGTACGGCGGTGGCCGCACCGAGGCCGACGCCCCAGAGGACGCCGAAGGCCACCACGGCGAGCAGGGTGATCAGGTAGACCGGGAACTCGCGGTGCCGGTGCACGTTGCGGATGTGCGCGAAGCTCACCATCTGCAGCCCGACCACCAGCACCAGGGCGGCCAGGGCGGCCAGCGGGATCCGGCGCAGCCCGCCGGTCAGCGCCAGCGCGGCGGCGAGCACCCAGACGCCGTGCAGCACCGAGGCCCACCTGGTCTGCCCGCCGGCCCGCACGTTGGCGGTGCTGCGGACGGCGCCGCCGGCGATCGGCAGTCCGCCGACCAGCCCGCTGACCAGGTTGGCCAGGCCCTGTCCGCGCAGCTCGCGATCGAGGTCGCCGGTGCGCTGGGACATCCGGTCCACGGCCACGGCCGACAGCAGTGACTCCACGCTCGCGACGGCGGTCACGGTGAGGACGGCGGCGAGCACCCCGGCGAGCGAACCGTGCGGCAGCACGGGCACGAGCGACTGCGGCTGCCAGGCGGGCAGTTCGATGTGGGCGACCCGCAAGTCCAGGGCGAGGGCGAGCGTGGTGGCGACGGCCACGGCGGCCAGCGGGCCGGGCACCTTGGACAGTCGGGCGCCGAACTCCCCTGCGCGGCCAGGAAGTCGGCCGAGTCGCGGCCAGCCCAGCAGTACCGCCACCGTCACCGTGCCGGCCAGCAGCGCGGGTGGGTGCGGGCCGGCCAACTGCTCCGGCAGTGCGAGGAGGTCGGCGAACGCCGAGCTCTGCGGGGAGCCGCCCAGGACGACGTGCAGTTGCGCGATGGCGATGGTGAGCCCCACTCCGGCGAGCATCCCGTGCACGATCGCGGGTGAGACGGCGAGCGCCGTCCGGGCCACCCGGCGTGCGCCGAGCAGGAGTTGGAGAATTCCGGCGGCGACGGTGACGGCACACGTGGCCCGCCACCCGTACTGGGCGATCAGCCCGGCGGTGATGACGGTCAGCGCGGCGGAGGGGCCGCTGACCATCAATGGGGTGCCGCCGGATAGTCCGACCACGATGCCGCCCACGGCCGCCGCGGCCAGCCCCGCGGTGAGCGGGGCGCCGGTGGCGAGCGCGATGCCGAGGGAGAACGGCACGGCGATCAGGAAGACCACCAGGGAGGCGGACAGGTCGTGCGCCCACCGGGCCCGGGCGCCGGGGCCCGGTGGCGCGTGGTCGGTGGTGTCGGAGGCGATGGGTGCGCTGGAGATGTCGAGGGTCATGGTCTTCCCGTCTGTCCGGGGAACGAACGCAGTCAGGTCCGGCGGTGAGTCCGGGGTGGGGCTCGGGGGCGGATCGGCTGTCGTGGGTCGCGACGGTGTGGCGGGATGGCGTGCGCACGGCGGGGAATGCGGGTGTCACCGGCCGGCGTTGACCATCTGGGCCCGCCAGGGGCCGGGGCGAGGTGCGGGATGTCTCGCCGTGGCCGTCGGGACGGGCCATCAAGACTCGGTAAACCGAGAGTAATGAAAGCTTTGCACAGCGTCGTTCCCGGAGGGAAGTGGAATTTCGCTGGTTCACCCCATTGGGTGGTATTCGAACCGACGGGAATCTGCTGGTGGGCGGCTCTGGCCGGGCTGCGGAGCGGTTGTCCGGGCCGGAGGCCGGTACGGCGAACGGGCCGCGGCCTTCCCCGGGGTGAGGGGGAGGGCGCGACCCGTCCGGTCGATTGGCGGTGCCGTGCGCGATGGCGTCAGGCGGTGGCTCCCGCGGGGGTGGCCGGCGCGCCGTCGGCCGCGAACTCGCCGGGGAAGCCGCCCAGAATGAAGTCCTCGTCCACCTGGGTCGCGAGGTCGACGCCCGTCTTGGCGTTGGCCCAGCTCTCCGCGTTGCGCCGGTGGAACAGCACGGCCTGCTCGGTGTAACGGCGCGCGTCGCGTAGCCCGTACGCCGCCTCGGCCTCGGCCCGCAGTTCCTCCAGCACGGCCCGGTTGGCCGGCTCCAGGGACTTCAGCGGCGGCTCGGCGCCCTGTTCCAGGCGGCGCACCCAGTCGGACTGCCCGAAGGTGGTGAGCAGGTCCTCGCCGACCTCGCGGCGCAGGAAGGCCAGGTCGTCCGGGCCCTGCACCTTGTTGCCGATGACCCGCAGCTGCACGCCGAAGTCCCGGGCGTAGTCCTTGTACTGGCGGTAGACCGAGACGCCCTTGCGGGTCGGCTCGGCGACCAGGAAGGTCAGGTCGAAGCGGGTGAACAGGCCGGAGGCGAAGGAGTCCGAGCCGGCCGTCATGTCGGTGACCAGGTACTCGTCGGGCCCGTCCAGCAGGTGGTTGAGCAGCAGTTCCACCGCGCCGACCTTGGAGTGGTAGCAGGCCACCCCGAGGTCCTCCTCGGTGAACGCGCCGGTCGCCAGCAGCCGGACCGAGCCCTCGTCCAGGGCGATCGGGCGGGCGCACGCGGTGTAGACCGGGTTCTCCTCGACGATCCGCAGCAGGCGCGAACCACGGCCGGGCGGCGTGGTTTTGATCATCTCTTCGGCCGAACGGATCAGCGGGTTGCTGCCGCGCAGGTAGTCCTTGATCTCCGGCAGGTGCGCGCCGAGCGAGGGCAGGTCGGCGGCCTGGCTGTCCGTCAGCCCTAGTGCGGGGCCCAGGTGCTGGTTGATGTCGGCGTCGACGGCGATGACCGGGCGGCCGATGGCGGCCAGGTGGCGGATGAACAGTGCGGACAGCGTGGTCTTCCCGCTGCCGCCCTTGCCGACGAAGGCGATCTTCATCTGGGGCTCCGGCTCTCGCTCTGGGCCCTGGGGGCGGGCCGCGTGCTCAGGGGCGCGTGTGGGGGCACCCCTAACTGGAAATCGTTATCGTCTCCGATAGTGGCCATGCTAGCCGGGGGTTGGGCTCCGCCGGGGGAGGGAAGTGAGGATTGCCTCTAACGGGTGATGCGGGGTTGCTGTTCCTGGAGGGGCCGCCCGTTCATTACTCTCGGGTAGGTGAGCACTGGAACAGATCCCCTCGCCCCGTTGGCACAGCTCCCCGGGGTGCCCGACGCCGTGGCCGAGGTGCGCAAGGCCGTCGACCGGCTCTACGGCCACCGGGTGATGCGCCGCCGTGCGGCCGAGGTCACCTCCGAGTCCGCGCTGCGCGGCGCCCGTGCGTCGGCAGCCGTGGCCGGGGCCGACTGGCCGCTGGAGGAGGTCCGCCGCCGCACCGACTTCAGCGCGGACGCCGAGGCCCGTACGGTCGGCGCCGCCCTGCGGATCGCCGCCGAGGCGGGTCAGCTGCTCAGCATCTGGCGGCACTCGCCGCTGCAGGTGCTGGCCCGGCTGCACCTGCTCGCGGTCGGCGACGCCGACCCGGCCGCCGGCCGGCCGCGTCGGGCGGGGGAGGCCGCCGAAGAGCTGTTCCCGCTGGAGCTCGAGCCGGTGGAGAGCGTCGATGTGGAAGCCGTGGACGGACCGCTGCCCGTACTGCCGCCCGCGCCCGGCGCGGAGGAGGTGGCGGCCCGGCTGGACCAGCTCTCCCGGCTGCTGGTGGCCCGTGTCGAGGGCCAGGGCGTGGGCACCCCGGCCCTGGTGGTCGCCTCGGTGGTGCACGGCGAACTGCTCGCCCTGCGGCCGTTCGGTGCCCACAACGGGCTGATCGCGCGCGCTGCCCAGCGGATCGTGCTGATCGCGGAGGGCCTCGACCCGAAGTCGATCTGCCCCGCCGAGGTCGGTCTGGCCGAGCTCGGCACCGACACCTACCGGCGCGCCCTGGCGGGCTACCTGGCGGGCACGCCCGAGGGGATGGCGGCCTGGATCGCCCACTGCGGACGGGCGCTGCGGCTCGGGGTGCGGGAGAGCACGGCGGTCTGCGAGGCGATGCAGCGCGGGATGGCCTGAGTCCTGGGCCGGTCCGAGGGCGCCGCGGACACGAAGATGCGGCGGCACCTGGTCCTGCTGGGTGCCGCCGCTGGTGCAGATACCGAGTGACCAAGCATGCACCGGAAGTGCCGATCAGACGGGGATCCTGCCCGTTCGTCTGGTCCGGCGGCCCGACAGCGGGTCGGCTGCATGTGGGTGCTCGGATATCTGTACGTGCGGTCCGTGGGGCCTGAACTGCGTTGTCGGTTTGACCTCTTCGGTCCTGACCGGGTCTCGCGGGCCGTGCTTCCTTTGTATCGCGTTTCGGCCGAAAGGGGAACCCGAAACGGGAAGTCTGTGGCGACATGCCCGTTTCAGTAGCTTTCGTGCTAGATCGCGGCTTCCTGCTGAGTGCCTCAGGCCGTGGGGCGGCGGCGTCTTGCCAGGTACCAGATGACCCCGGCGGTCATGGCAGCCGTCCCGATCGCCACGGCGGTCAGCACCGAACCGCTCGGCGCGGAGAACTCGGGCAGCCGGCGGCGCAGTTGCACCGGCCGGTCGAAGACCAGCACCGGCCACTCCCGGGCCTGCGCCTCCTTGCGGAGCGCGCGGTCGGGGTTGACGGCCGAGGGGTGCCCGACCGCCTCCAGCAGCGGCAGGTCGGTCGAGGAGTCGCTGTAGGCGTAGGACTGGGCCAGGTCGTAGCCCTCCGTCCCGGCCAACTCCCGGATGGCCGCCGCCTTGTTCTCGGCGTAGGCGTAGTACTCGATCTCGCCGGTGTAGCAGCCGTCCTCGACCTTGAGCCGGGTGGCGATCACGTGGTCCGCGCCGAGCAGTTCGCCGATCGGCTCGACCACCTCGGAGCCGGAGCTGCTGACGATCACCACGTCCCGGCCGGCCGCGTGGTGCTGCTCGATCAGGGAGGCGGCCTCGTCGTAGATGATCGGATCGATCAGGTTGTGCAGCGTCTCGGCGACGATCTCGCGGACCTGCTGGACGTTCCAGCCCCGGGTGAGCGCGGAGAGGTACTCGCGCATCTTCTCCATCTGGTCGTGGTCCGCACCGCCGACCAGGAAGACGAACTGGGCGTACGCACTGCGAAGCACGGCCCGACGGTTGATCAGACCGCCCTGGTAGAAGGGGCGGCTGAAAGCCAGCGCACTCGACTTGGCGATGATGGTCTTGTCGAGGTCGAAGAAGGCGGCCGTCCGCTGTCCGTTCGGCCGGGGGCGGGCTGGTGCGCTCGGCTCCCCGGGCCCGGTGGGGCCGCCCTGGGACTCGTCGGCGTGGTCGTCGGCGTTCTCGGTGGTGTCCACGGGAACCGAGGATAGAGGGAGCCACAAAACACCCCGCCATTCGGTGTACTCACGGGCGTGCGGGTTTGTGTTTCTGGCCGCTCGGGTACACCATGGAAGTCACGGATCGTTCGCGACCGTGCTAACCCGGTCCGGCTCCTCCCCCCCGAGTCGGGCTGTGGATAGACGACCCCCGCTCTCCCCCCCGGCGGGGGTCGTCGCACGTCCGGGGCCATTTTCAGGCCTTGAAGGCCCTTCGCGGCGGCTCTGCGGGGGCCTCTTCCGAGGGTGTACAGGTGGTGTCGACGGCTCCGTCCGTCCACCACCTTTCGTCACTCTGCGTCGCCGTTTGCTCATGTCATGCACGGGGCGGACGGCTGGTTCCGATCGGCTCCGCGGGGCGGTGCCGGTGACCGGCGGGGATGGCGGTGAAGGGGTGCCGGGAAGGCGGTCGAGCCTGGGTCCAGCGGGCGGCCGGTTCATCTCCGTGATCCCCTTTCGTCAATTCTTCGCCGAATAGCCCCCCGCCCGGGTGAACGTTTTCATCCACAGCCCACGAGTTATCCACAGGCAATCGGAACTCGGATGACGGAATCCTGATCTCCCCCCACCGTGATGGTCGGCGGCGGTCGCCGGGCAGGGCCTCATCCCCCTTCCTCTCCCAGAGGTCTGTCTGGCGGCCGTCCGCCCGAACCGTCCGACGCGCGCCGCAGCCGCCCCTGGTGGCCGGCGGCGCAGAGGGGAGCACACCATGTCGACACCGATCGCCGACCACGTCACCGCTGAGGGCCCTGCGGCCGCCGGGCCGCTCGTCGTCACCGGGGACGAGGCCCTGGCCGAACACCTGCTGCGGGTCTGCGCGGCGGCGGGCACCGAGCCGCGGCTGATCAGGGGCGCGCCGCCGCCGCGCGAGCTGTGGGAGGGCGCCCCGCTGGTCCTGGTCGGGGACGACCAGGCGGAACACTGCGCCGGGCTCGGCAGGCGCGGCGGGGTGCTGCTGCTCGGGCTGGACCTCGATGACCCCGGGGTCTGGGTCAGAGCCGTCCAACTCGGCGCGGAGCACGTGCTGTTCCTGCCCGATGCCGAGGCCTGGCTACTGGACCGGATCGCGGACGCGGCCGAAGGCGTCGGCTCCCCGGCGGTCACCGTGGCCGTGCTCGGCGGCCGGGGCGGGGCCGGAGCCTCGACCCTGGCCTGCGCCCTCGCGGTCACCGCCGCGCGGACGGGGCGGCGGACCATGCTCCTCGACGGTGATCCGCTGGGCGGGGGCTTGGACGTCCTGCTCGGCGGCGAGACGGCCCGCGGGCTGCGCTGGCCCGACCTGGCCACTTCGCGAGGGCGGGTCAGCGGGGCCGAGCTGGTGCGGGCGCTGCCGGCCCTCAAACGGCTGTCCGCGCTGTCCTGCCTGTCCTGGGACCGCGGCGACACCTTGGCGGTGCCGCCGGAGGCCATGCGCAGCGTGCTGGCCGCCTCCCGGCGGCGCGGCGGTCTGGTGGTGGTCGACGTGCCTCGCCACCTGGACGCCGCCGCCGGGCAGGCGCTGGAGCAGTCAGACCTGGCGCTGCTGGTGGTCCCGGCCGAACTGCGCGCGGTTGCGGCAGCCGATCGGGTCGCGTCGGCGGCGCGGATGCGGCTCGGGGACGTCCGGGCCGTGGTGCGGCCGGTGCGTCCCGGCGGGCTCCCGGCGCACCGGATCGCGCGCGGGCTGCGGCTGGAGCTTGCCGGGGAGCTGGAACCGGAACCGGGCCTGGCCGAGGACGTCGAGAAGGGTGTCCCGCCCGGCATGCGGGACGGCGGCCCGCTGGCGCGCTTCTGCGCGACCTTCCTGAACGAAGTACTGCCGCCGGTGCCGGCGGTCGGAGGAGGTGTGTACTGATGGTCCGTCTGCGCAGGACAGGTCTCCGGGGCGGCGGCACGGGCCCCGGAGACGGTGCGCGGGAGCACCGGCTGCTCCGGAGCGTGCCGCCGCCCGGTGGGTCGGCCCAGGCCGAGCACGGGCCCTGCCCGTACGGCCGGACGGCCCGCGAGGAGCGGGCGGCGGAGCTGGTGGACGCGGTGCGGCTGCGGCTGGCCGAGTCCGGGGCCGCCCCGACGGCGGGCTCGGTCGCGGCCGTACTGCGGGCCACCCGGCCGCCGCTCGGCGGGGACGAGGTGTTGGACACCGTGCGCTCGCTGCGCGCCGAACTGGTGGGTGCGGGCCCGCTGGAACGGCTGCTGGCGGCGCCCGATGTCACGGACGTGCTGGTGAACGGGCCGGACGAAGTGTGGGTCGACCGTGGCGGCGGCCTGCACCGAGCCAGCGGAGTCCGGTTCGCCGACGCCGAGGCGGTGCGGAGGCTGGCCCACCGGCTGGCCACCGCGGCCGGGCGGCGCCTGGACGACGCCCGGCCCTGGGTGGACGCCCGGCTGCCGGACGGCACCCGGCTGCACGCGGTGCTGCCGCCGATCGCGGCCGGCTGCACCCACATCTCGCTGCGGGTGTGCCGGCCCCGTCCGTTCACCCTCGACGAGTTGGTGGCGGGCGGCGCGCTGCCTCCGGAGGGCGCCGAGCTGCTGGCCGGCATCGTGCGGGCGCGGCTGTCGCTGCTGGTCTCCGGCGGGACGGGCTCGGGCAAGACGACCCTGCTGGCGGCGTTGCTCGGACTGGTCGGGCCGGACGAACGGATCGTGGTCGCCGAGGACTCCGCCGAGTTGCGCCCCGCCCATCCGCACGTGGTCCGGTTGCAGAGCCGACCGCCGAACCAGGAGGGGCTGGGCGAGTTCACCCTGCGGGACCTCGTCCGGCAGGCGCTGCGGATGCGGCCGGACCGGCTGGTGATCGGCGAAGTCCGCGGGGCCGAGGTCTCGGACCTGTTGGCCGCGCTCAACACCGGGCACGAGGGCGGCTGCGGGACCGTCCACGCCAACACGGCGGCGGATGTGCCGGTCCGCCTGGAGGCCCTGGGCTCGCTCGCCGGGCTCGACCGGCCGGCGCTGCACAGCCAACTGCGGGCCGCGCTGGACGTGGTGGTGCACCTGGTCCGGGATCCGGGCTCGGGGCGACGCCGGGTGGCGGAGATCCACACGCTGGCCGGGGATCGCGACGGGCTGGCCGTGACCACTCCGGCGGTGGAGTTCCCCGCGGCCGGTGGGCTGGTACCCGGGGCGGGCTGGGAGCGGCTGGTCGGGCTGTTGGCTGCGCGCGGGGTGGTGCTCGGGGCGGGGGCGCCATGAGCGGGGTGTCGGTGGTGGCGGCCCAGGCGGCGCGGGAGCTGCGGTTGGTGGAGATCGGGTTCGTGCTGCTGCTGGCCGGATGCGCGACGGCCGCCTTGGTGCTGCTCGGGGTGTGGGGCCGGAAGGAGCGATGAGATGGAGGTGATCGAAGTGATGCGAAGTCAGTTCGCGCTCTGCTGGGTTCTGATGCTCTGCCTGCTGGCTGTTGTCGGGTGGCGGGCCGCTCAGGGGCAGCTGGCGGGTGGGCGCCGCTCCAGGCTGCTGCTGGCGGGTGCCGGGCCTCCGGCGCACGGGCCGGGCCTGGCGGCCGTGCGCTGGGCGCGAGGTCGGCTTCCGCAGCTGCTGGCACCTGAACTGTTGGTGCTGCCAATGGGGTTGGTCGTCGGACAGGCCACCGCCTCACCGGTGCCGGTGCTCGTGGCCGTACCGGCCGTTTTGCCGCTTCGGAGGTGGCGGCTGCGGCGGCGGCTGGCGGTGGAGGCGGGGCAGCGGGCCGCTGCCGTGGTGGAGCTCTGCGCCGCGCTGGCCGGGGAGTTGCGCAGCGGATCGACGCCGGAACAGGCGTTGCACCTGGTCACCGCACGGCTCGCCGCGGATCCGGAGGCGCTGGGCCGGCTCGGTGCAGAGCCGGTGGCCCGGTTGGCGGCGGGCCGCTACGGCGGTGACGTCCCTGCGGCGCTCCGGTTGCTGGCCGAACTGCCGGGCGGGAGCGGGGCGGCAGCGATCGCGGCCTGCTGGCGGGTCGCCTCCGACGGCGGCTCAGGGCTGGCTGCCGCGCTGGACCGGGTCGCGGAGGCGCTGCGCGGTGAGCGGGCGCTGGCGGAGGAGATCACCGGGGAGCTGGCCGGGCCGCGGGCGACGATCGCGGTCCTGGCCGCTCTGCCGGTGGCGGGGTTGCTGCTGGGCAGCGCGCTCGGGGCTCGTCCGCTGGAGGTCCTGCTGCACACATCGGCCGGGCTCGGCTGCCTTGCGATGGGGGCGGCCCTGGAGGGACTGGGGGTGTTCTGGACGGCCCGCATCGTCCGGGTCGCGGGGCGGGGCGGGCTGGAGGCCTCCGGGGGCGCCGAAGGCGCGGATCTGGGCAGGAGCGGGCGTCGCGGGCTCCTGAGGGGGCGGTTGCGGGCGCTCGGTGCCGAAGTGGGGGTGGGGTGATGTGGGGAGTCGGATGGGCTTCGGCCGGGCTTCCGGTGACTGCGGTGGTGGCGGTGACAGTGGCGAGGTCGGTGTGGCACAGGGCTGGGCGGCGGACGTTCGCCTGGGAGCGAGAGCGAGAACGGGAGGAGGGGAGGACTCGAACGGGTCTGGAGGAACGAGCAGTTGGGCCTCGGCGGCGCGTGGCAGTGGCGGTCGGTGCGGGGCTGGCGGTGGCGCTGCTGGTCGGGGGTGGCGTCGGAGCGGTGGCCGGGGTGCTGGCGGTGGTGGGCGTCCATCGGTGGTCGGCCCGGGCTCGGTCGCCGACGGATCGGCGGGCGGCGCTGGAGGATGAGCTGATGCTCAGACAGCTCCCTTTTGGCGCGGAGCTGTTGGCGGCATGTCTCGGCTCGGCGGCGCTGCCCTCGGCGGCGGTGACGGCGGTGGGCCGGAGTGTGGGCGCGCCGCTGGGGCCGAGGCTGGTGGCGATCGGGACCGAACTGGCCCTGGGGGGCCCGCCGGAGCTGTGCTGGACCCGGCTGGGCGAGCAGCACCCCTCGCTGGCTCCGCTGGCGCACTGCCTGGTCCGGACGAGCCTGGGCGGGGCCCCGGTGGCCGGTCCCCTGATCGGGCTGGCCCAGGCGCAGCGGGCGGCTGCTGCCCGCGCGGCCCATGCCCGGGTCCGTCGGGCCGCGGTGTTCGCCACCGCCCCGCTCGGGCTCTGCTTCCTCCCGGCCTTCGTCCTGATCGGGGTGGTGCCGGTGGTGATCGGTCTCACCAGCCGCTTTGCGCAAGCGATGTGAGTGTTCGGCGGACCTGGACTCAGATCTGCCGGAAAGAGCCAGAACAGATTTCAGAAGTGAGCAGAAGAGGAGAGACTCATGACTGCAGTGATCATGATCAGGCCGGTCGCCGGGTGCCCGCTGCGGCACGTGTCGGGGGCGTGGTGGCGAAACAGCCGCGGGGCCGTGCGTCGGGTGCGTCGAGTGCGTCGGATGGTCCGGGCGGTTCAGCGCCGACGGTCGGACGCCGGGATGACCACGGCCGAATACGCCGTCGGGACCTTGGGCGCGTGCGCCCTCGCGGCCGGACTGTACAAGGTGGTGACCAGTGCGGCCATCACCGGGGCGCTGACCGAGATGCTGGAACGGGCGCTCCATGCGACGTAGCGCTGGTCCGCGAAGCCCCGCCACTCGGCGAAGCCGAGGGCGGCCCCGGACGGGGCTGCGGCTGCGGCTGCGGCTGCGTCCGGGGCCGGGGCGGCGTGGCGACGCGGGCTTCGTCACGGCGGAGACGGCGGTGGTGCTGCCCGCGCTCGTCCTGCTCGCGGCGATGCTGATCTGGGGCGTACTCGCGGCGGCCGCGCAGATCACCTGCGTGGACGCGGCTCGGATCGGCGCCAGGGCGGCCGCACGCGGGGAGCCGGACGCCGAGGGGCTCGCCCGCGCGGCGGCCCCGCCGGGTGCGCGGGTACGGGTGGTGGTCGCGGCGGACACGGTGCGGGTCGACGTGGATGCCCCGTCCGCAGCGCCGGGCCGACTCGGCGGGCTGCTCGCGGTCCGGGTCGGGGCGATGGCGGTGGCCGCGCGGGAGGACGTGCTGGGTGGCCCCACGGAGGGAGGTGGCGGTCCGTGGCCCGGCTGACCGGCGCCCGACGGGCAGCGCAGTGGCCGGCGCGGGTCCGCGCCGCTCGGGCGGCCGCGCCCGGCAGGTACGGGTACGCGGCGGACACGGGTTCGGCGACGGTCTGGCTGCTGGCCCTGGCGATGCTGGGTACGGCGGTCTTCGCCGCGACCATCGCGGTCGGTGCGGTGGTCGCCGCCCGGCACCGGGCCGAGTCGGCCGCCGACCTGGCGGCCCTGGCGGCCGCGGACCGGCTGCTGCTGGACCCGGACGGCGGCTGCGGTCGGGCCGTCGGGATCGCCGCGGCGCAGGGCGCCGGACTGGTGTCCTGCGCGGTGGACCGCTCGGCGGATGCCGTCGAGGTGGTGGCCGAGGTCGAGGTCGGCGGGCTCCCGTGGCGACTGCCGTTCGGTCCGGCGCGGGCGAGCGCGCGGGCCGGACCGGTCCGGGCCCCGGCCACCACGGCCGAGGGCGGTCTCGGCGGGGTGCGGGGCGGCGCGGTGGACGCGACGGTCACCGACGGGACGGCGGCCCCATGAAGCGGCCGGCGCTCCACTGTCCGGACCCGCCTCGGAGTCCGTCACGGGGACTGCTACGCGCCTGGTACGGGGTCCGCTACGGGGCCCGCGCCGGGTGCCCCGGCCAGCAGGACGTCCAGCAGCCGGACGGCGGCCGCCTTGTCCAGCGGGTCGTTCCCGTTGCCGCACTTGGGCGACTGGACGCAGGACGGGCAGC
The DNA here is from genome assembly GCF_042724935.1 of Kitasatospora sp. NPDC127060. Lineage (NCBI taxonomy): Bacteria > Bacillati > Actinomycetota > Actinomycetes > Kitasatosporales > Streptomycetaceae > Kitasatospora > Kitasatospora sp. NPDC127060. The sequence goes on along the minus strand of NZ_JBHXEG010000034.1, from coordinate 50,393 downwards.
CGCGCTCGCACTCGCAGGCGGCGATCGCCGCGCGGGTGGCGGTCAGCCACTGGGCGGCCCGCTGGAAGCCGCGTTCGGCGAAGCCGGCTCCACCCGGGTGGCCGTCGTAGACGAAGACCGTGGGCAGCCCGGTGTCGGGGTGCAGCGGGACGGAGACGCCGCCGATGTCCCACCGGTCGCAGGTGGCGAACAGCGGCAGCAGGCCGATCGAGGCGTGCTCGGCGGCGTGCGCGGCGCCGGGCAACCGGTCGAGCGGGAGGTCCGCGTCGAGCAGCTGGTCCTCGGTGACGGACCACCAGACCGCCCGGGTACGCAGGGTGCGGGGCGGGAGGTCGAGCTTGCTCTCGCCCATGATCTCCCCGGTGGAGATCCGCTTCCGGAGGTAGCCGACCACCTGGTTGACCACCTCCACGGAGCCGAAGCTGAGCCGGCCCTCGCCCCAGTGGACGGTGGTGTCGGTGTCGAGGACGGAGATGGAGGTGATGTCACGGGCGGCCGTGGTGTACGGCGGATCGGCCGGTTCGACCAGGGCGACCGAGTCCTCCAGGTCGAGCTCCCGGACCAGGTAGGTGCGGCCCTGATGGAGGTGGACGGCCCCGGTGTGGACGGTGGTGTGGGCGGCCGCGGCGTCCACCGTGCCGAGCAGCCGGCCGGTGTCCGCCTCCACGATCTGTACCGGGCTGCCGCCGCTGCCCCGCAGGTCGACGGCGTCGGCAGCGCGCTCCCGGCGGGTCCAGTACCAGGAGCCGTCGGTGCGCCGGCGCAGCAGGCCGCGCCGTTCCAGCACCGGCAGCAGGGGTGCGGTGGACGGCCCGAACAGCTCCAGGTCCGCTTCGGTGAGCGGGAGTTCGGCCGCGGCCGCGCACAGGTGCGGGGCGAGTACGTGCGGGTTGTCGGGGTCGAGCACGGTGGCCTCGACGGGCGTCGCGAACAGCGCCTCCGGGTGGTGCACCAGGTAGGTGTCCAGCGGGTCGTCCCGGGCGATCAGGACGGCCAGCGCGCCCTGGGCCTCACGGCCCGCCCGTCCGGCCTGCTGCCACAGCGAGGCCCGGGTGCCCGGATAACCGGCCATCAGGACGGCGTCCAGGCCGGAGATGTCGACGCCGAGTTCGAGAGCGGAGGTGGAGGCGAGTCCGAGCAGGCGGCCGGAGTGCAGATCGCGCTCCAGGGCCCGGCGTTCGTCGGCGAGGTAGCCGCCGCGATAGGCGGCCACCCGGTCGGCGAGCGGTCGGCCCAGCTGGTCCTGGGTCTGCAGGGCGACGAGTTCGGCGGCGCGCCGGGAGCGGACGAACACGACGGTCCGGGTCTGCTGTTCGACCAGGTCGGTCAGCAGGTGCGCGGCCTCGGCGGTGGCGGTGCGGCGCACCGGGGCGCCGTGCTCGCCGACGTTCTCGGTCAGCGGCGGCTCCCAGAGGCCGAAGACCATCGGCCCGCGCGGCGAGCCGTCCTCGGTGACGGCCACCGCCGGCAGGCCGGTCAGCCGCCGGGCGGTGGCGGCCGGGTCGGCCGTGGTGGCGGAGGCGAGCAGGAAGGTGGGTGACGAACCGTAACGGGCGCAGATGCGGCGCAGCCGCCGCAGCACCTGGGCGACGTGCGAACCGAACACGCCCCGGTAGCTGTGGCACTCGTCGACGACCACGTAGCGCAGCACCTTGAGGAAGGAGGACCACCGGGCGTGCGCGGGCAGGATGCCGCGGTGCAGCATGTCCGGGTTGGTGAGCACGTAGGAGGCGTACTGGCGGACCCACTCGCGCTCCTCGGGCGGGGTGTCACCGTCGTACAGGGCGGCCCGGACCCGGGGAGGGGCGAGTTCGGCGGCGCGGCGGCGCTGGTCGGCGGCGAGCGCCTTGGTCGGGGCCAGGTAGAGCGCGGTGGCGCCGCGGCCGTTGCGGGCCTCGGTGCCGTCCAGCAGGTCGCTGAGCACCGGCGCCAGGTAGCCCAGCGACTTGCCCGAGGCGGTGCCTGTGGCGATCACCACAGTCTGGCCGCTTTTGGCCAGGTTCATCGCTTCTGCCTGGTGCGCCCAGGGCTGTTCCACGCCGACGTCCAGGGCCGAGGCGACGATCTCCGGTCGGATCGAGTCGGGCCAGGGCGAATAACGCGCAGGTCGGGCGGGAAGGTGCTCCGTATGGGTGAGCCGGTCGGCCCGCCCCCGACTGGCGGACAGGGTCGTGAGCAGTGCCTCGGGCAGGCTGTGTCGGGGCGGCATGAGGACCCAGTGTGTCACCGGCGTGACGGAGAATCGTCGTAAGCCATCGTGCGGGCATGGTCACAGGTGGTTGAATGTGGCCGTGACGGCCGTATGGCCGTGGGTCGCAGCGCTGAGGCTTGCCACGCGTTGGCTTGGCGCGTCCGGGCTCGCGACCATGCGGTTGCGGCCGTCCGGCCGAGGATCGCACATGACGTAGCAAGGCAAGGTGCTGGAGGTTCCGTGGACCTGTCCCTGTCGACCCGTGCAGTCGGCGATCGTACGGTCGTCGAGGTTGGCGGCGAGATCGATGTGTACACCGCCCCGAAGCTGCGGGAGCAGCTGGTCGAGCTCGTCAACGACGGCAAGTACCACCTCGTCGTCGACATGGAGGGCGTCGACTTCCTCGATTCGACCGGCCTCGGCGTGCTCGTCGGCGGTCTGAAGCGAGTGCGTGCCCACGAGGGCTCGCTGCGCCTGGTGTGCAACCAGGAGCGCATTCTCAAGATCTTCCGGATCACCGGTCTGACCAAGGTCTTCCCGATCCACACCTCGGTGGACGACGCGGTCGCCGCGACCGACTGACGCGTCCGGGCCGGTCCACGTGGCCGGCCCGCCCGTTCCACGCGTCCGGGGTGCAGGGGCCCGCGTGGCCCCGTGCTCCCCGGGCGCCTCAGGGCCGGTCGAACCGGTCCGCGGGGCCGCACTGTCGGCCCCGGTCGGAGCACCCCGAGGGGGAGAGATGGCAACCGTCGAACTTCGATTCAGCGCGCTTCCCGAGCACGTGCGGACGGCCCGGTTGGTCGCCGCGGCCGTCGCCAGACGGGCCGGGGTCGACGAGTCGGTGCTCGACGAGGTACGGCTCGCGGTCGGTGAGGCGTGCTCCCGTGCGGTCGGTCTTCACCAGCGTGGTGGGATCGGCGGCACGGTGCGGGTCGCGTTGACCGACCAGGAGAAGCGTTTCCTCATCGAGGTCGAGGACGAGGCCGGCCCCGCCGTCGCCCCGGCCCCCGACGCCGCCGAGGGCGGCGACCCGGACGAGGACACCCTGGGCCTCGCCGTGATCACCGGTCTGGTCGAGGACCTGGAGGTCACCAATGGCGCCGACGGCGGCGTGATCCGGATGAGCTGGCCCCTCTCGGCCGCCTCCGTCGCGGTCTGACGGCGCCGAACGGCTCACGGCTCACGGCTCACTGTTCCGCGCGGGTCTGGCGTTCCCGCGCGGGCTCATCGTTCCACGCGTGCTCGGCGTTCCCGCGCGGGCTCGGCGGGCCGGTGTGCCTGCGCGGCCGGGGCAGCTGCTGCGCCGTGCCCGGCATTCCGCTCCCTGGGCGCGCGTTGACAAATTGTTGAGCCTGGCGGTTCGCTGCTTCCGGCACGACCGGGTCCGGTCCTCGATCGGACCTGTCGCGGAAGAGGAAGCACATGCGGATACGCATCCTGTGGCCGGCCGGTCAGGCCACCGCCACGCTGGCGGCCACCCCCACCACCGAGGCGCTCTGGGCCGAGCTGCCGATCAGTTCGACGGCCGGCACCTGGGGCGAGGAGGTCTACTTCGGCACGCCCGTCAGCGTGGCGCGGGAGGACGGTGCCCGGCAGGTGGTCGAGCCGGGCACGGTCGCGTTCTGGACGGACGGTGACAGCCTCGCGCTGCCGTACGGCCCCACCCCGATCTCGCATGACGGCGAGTGCCGGCTGGCCAGCCCCTGCAACATCCTCGGTCTGCTGGACGGGGACGCGCGGGTGCTGCGGACCGTTCGGCCGGGCGATCCGATCCGGGTCGAGCGGGCCTGAGCGGCGCCGGGGCGGGGCGGACGGCGGCCCGGGTCGCGGTGCCGGGGGCGGGAGTTCGGGGGCGGGAGTCCGGGGTGGGGCGGACCGGGAGCAGGGCAGCCGGGAACCGGGTGCTCGGTGACGGCCGTGTAGGTTCGACGACCGAAGACGACCGAACCGAAAGGCTTCTCCCGGTGAACAAGCGACTGCTGGCCGTACCCGCTCTCGGCGTGCTGCTCGCGTTCGGCGCCGTCGGCTGTGGCGGCGACGACAACAGCAAGCAGCTGGAGTCCTGGGCGTCGAACGTCTGCGGCGCGGCCAAGGACCCGATCGCCCAGTCGCAGGCCGCGCTCGCCGACACCGCACAGGTGAAGACCGGTGAGTCCCCGGCCGACCTGAAGACCCGGCTCTCGACGGACATCGGGCGACTGGCCAAGACCAACCAGGACATCGCGGCCGCGATCGACGCGGCCGGTGCGCCGAAGGTCGACAACGGCGCGGCCCTGCAGAAGGACACCGTCGACGAGCTGAAGAAGGCCGCCGACGGCTACCAGGACGTCCAGAAGAAGCTGGATGCGCTGCCCACCGACGACCAGGCGAAGTTCGCGGACGCGTTGCACAGCGTCTCCGACAAGCTGCAGCAGATGACCTCGCTGTCCACCCAGGCGCAGAGCAAGCTGCAGCGCGGTGACCTCGGTGCGGCGATGGCCAAGCAGGAAGGCTGCAAGCCCTCCCAGGTCAGCCCGAGTGCCGGGGCGAGCGGCGGCGCCGGTGGCGCTTCGACCGCGCCGAGCGCGGGCGCCACCCCGAGTGCCGGTGCGTCCGCCTCGGCCGGCGCCCCCAGCGGCAGCCCCGCGCCGGGTGCGACGGACAGCGCGAGCCCGGCGGCCACCCCCTCGGCGGGCGGCGCCGGCTCCCCGTCGGCTCCGGCCTCGACCCCGGCCGGCCCGGCCCCGAGCGCGAGCTGATCGAGGGCACCGGGAGGAACCGGGAGGAGCCGGGAGGAGTCGGCAGCCGGAGGCCGGGGGCGTTCGCAGCAGCGTCCCCGGCCTCCGGCGTCGTACCCGTTGCGGTGGCGGGCGCCGCGCCCCGGGCCGATGTCGGGGTTCCGAGCGGCGGGGCGCGTCGGTCTGGGCGGGGGCGTGGGTCGCTGGATCGTGCTCCCGGGCGGGGGTGGTGGAGCCGTGGGGCTCCCGGTCCGAGGGGTGCGGCGGCCCGCCCTGCCTGGCCGGTGGGGCCGGGGCGGGGCGGAGCGGGGGACAATGGCGGGGTGATCAGTAGCCCCGTTCTCGACCCGACCCGTCTGGCCAAGCTGCGCGAGGCGCTGTTGGCCGCCTCGTTCACCGCCGACGGTTGCCTCGACCTGCTGGGGCCCACCGCCTACGCGGCGTTGGCCCGTAGCGAGGCGGTCCCGGCACTGCGCGTGACGCGCGGCGGCAGCCCCCTGGAGACCCTGGTGCGGCTGTTCCTGCTGCAGCAGCCGGTGCCGTACCGGGCGGCGGCGGCCGCGCTGCCGGTGGAGGACTGCCTGGCGGACGGCTGGCTGCGCCCGGACGGCGACCAGGTGCGGGCCACGGTGGACGTCCGACCGTACGCCAACGAGGTTGCCGGGATGCCCAGTTCCGACGCCTGGGTGGTCTCCGACCTGGGGTGCGCGGTCGGTGGCGCGGGCGGGATCGGCTCCGGCGAGACCGCGCACGGGGTGGCCCGCAAGGACCTGGTGCTGGGGGTCGGCGGGGCGTCCACCACGCTGGCCAACATCACCGTGCGGCGGCCCGTCCGGGCGGCCCTGGACCTCGGTTCGGGCTCCGGGGTGCAGGCGCTGCACGCGGCCCGGCACGCCGGGAGCGTCACCGCGACCGACCTCAACCCGCGCGCCCTGCGGTTCACCGAACTGACCCTGGCGCTGTCCGGGTTCGAGAACACCGAGGTGCTGACCGGGAGCCTCTTCGAGCCGGTCGGGGAGCGGAAGTTCGACCTGATCGTCTCCAACCCGCCGTTCGTCATCTCGCCGGCCGGCCGGTTCACCTACCGGGACGGCGGCATGGCCGGGGACGACCTGTGCCGCAGCCTGGTGCGTTCGGCCGCCGAGCACCTGGAGCCGGGCGGCTACTGCCAGTTGCTCGCCAACTGGCAGCACGTCGAGGGCGAGGACTGGCAGGAGCGGCTGGCCGGCTGGGTGGCGGGCACCGGGCTGGACGCCTGGATCGTCCAGCGCGAGGTCCAGGACGTGGCCCAGTACGCCGAGTTGTGGCTGCGCGACGGCGGCGACCACCGGGGCCCGGGCGGCGACTACCAGGCCCGGTACGGCGAGTGGCTGGACGCCTTCGAGGCGGGCCGGATCGAGGGCATCGGGATGGGCTGGATCACCCTGCGGGCGAGCGGCGCCGAGAGCCCGACCGTCCGGGTGGAGGAGTGGCCGCACCCGGTGGAGCAGCCGCTCGGCCCGCACATCGACGAGTGGTTCGACCGGCAGGACTTCCTGCGCTCGCACGACGACGCGGGTCTGCTGGCGGCCCGCTACGTGCTGGCCGACGAGGTGGTCCAGGAGCAGGTCGGGGCGCCGGGGGCGGAGGACCCCGAGCACGTGGTGCTGCGTCACAACCGGGGCATGCGGCGGGCCACCAAGGTGGACACCGTGGGTGCCGGGTTCGTCGGGGTCTGCGACGGGACGCTGTCGGCGGGCGAGATCGTGGACGCCATCGCGCACCTGCTGGGCGAGGACCGGGTGGTGTTGCGGGACCGGGTGCCGGAGTCGCTCCGGCTGCTGACCGAGCAGGGATTCATCGCCCCGGTGCGGTGAGCCCGTGCGGTGAGCCCAGCGTGCTGCGACGCCGTGTGGTGCGACGCAGTGTGGTGCGGTGCCGTGTGCTGCGGTGCCGTGGGGTGCGATGTCGTCTGGTGCGGTGCCGTGCGGGCACCCGCTGGTTCACCCGCCCGTACTCCCTGGTTCGTCCGGCGGTCCCCGTCCGGCCGTCCTCCGTTGGTCGGATGCTGTGAGGCTCTGTCCACAGGCTGTGGACAGAGTCGGGGATCCGGGGGCCAGGGGTGGACACGACGACGGCGACCGTGGGCGGGCTGGTGCTCGTCCTGTTCGGTGGCGCGCTGCTGCTCTGGTGCGCCGCCGAAGTGCGCCTTCGCCACCGGGTGCGCCGACTGGGGGTGCCGGTGGTGGCCACGGTCGTGGCCGAGAACGACGTGCACGGCCAGCTCGACAGTGCGCCGCTGCTCTCCTTCTCGGTGCCGCCGGGCTCCGGTGGGTCCGGCGCCGCCCGGATCGCGGAGCTGGTGCTGACCCGGCCGCGCGGGCACACCCCGCTGCGCCGTCCGGAACGGTTCGCGCCCGGTGCCGCGGTGCGGATCCGTTACGACCCGGACCGGCCCTGCCGGGCGGTGCTGGCGGCGGGGGAGGTCGGCCGGGCGCCGGCCGTGGACCTGCTGTGGAGCGCGCTGGGCGTGGTGTGTCTGGCGGCGGGCGCCGGGCTGCTGGCGGCGGTCGGTCGCTGAGGCGGCGTCGGCCGAGGGGCTGCGGTCGGCCCGTCCGGATTCGGTACCGGGCCTGCCCGCCCTGCCCGCCCGACCCGACTCGGCCCGTACTGTCCGGTCCCGTCCCGTTCTGGCCTGTTCGGTCCGGCTTCCGTCGGCCATGGCGGCGTGATCCGGGGAGCGCGATACCGCAAGCGCGCCGATTTTTCCGTTGACAGATCTTGAAATCCGTCATTCCATCCTCCGGAACCTGCCGAAGCCCCCCTCCGCGGGGCGCGAACCTCCGTCATCGGGTTACCGTTCGAGTGGCGTCGGCGAGTCCGGCAAGCGAAGAAGCGGGATCCGTCCGTTTGACAAGGGTGGCCGGGGTACGGTCACACTCCGCTGGTGGGGTGTCGTCAAGCGGCGACCCCGGGACGGTGGAGGGGCGGGCGGAGTGCAGCCCGTGCTGCCGGCGCCGACCAGCCACATATGGACCGGGAGAGAAGAGCGAAGGTGTCCCCGAGCAGCGAGACCGCGCACGGACAGCGACTCGTCATTGTCGAGTCGCCGGCCAAGGCGAAGACGATCAAGGGCTACCTGGGCCCCGGCTACATCGTCGAGGCGAGCGTCGGGCACATCCGCGACCTGCCCAGCACCGCGGCTGAGGTGCCGGACAAGTACACCGGCGAGGTGCGCCGCCTCGGCGTGGACGTGGACCACGACTTCGCGCCCATCTACGTGGTCAACGCGGACAAGAAGTCCCAGGTCAGCAAGTTGAAGTCGCTGCTCGCGGAGTCCGACGAGCTCTTCCTCGCCACCGATGAGGACCGCGAGGGCGAGGCCATCGCGTGGCACCTCCAGCAGGTGCTCAAGCCCAAGGTGCCGGTGCACCGGATGGTGTTCCACGAGATCACCAAGTCGGCGATCCAGGAGGCGGTGGCCAACCCGCGCGAGCTGAACCAGCGCCTGGTCGACGCCCAGGAGACCCGCCGCATCCTCGACCGCCTCTACGGCTTCGAGGTCTCGCCGGTGCTGTGGAAGAAGGTCATGCCGAAGCTGTCGGCGGGCCGGGTGCAGTCCGTGGCGACCCGTCTGGTGGTCGAGCGGGAGCGCGAGCGGATGGCCTTCCGCACCGCCTCGTACTGGGACCTGGTCGGCACCTTCGGCACCGGCCGCACCCCGGCCGACTCCGCCAACCCGGAGACCTTCGGCGCCCGGCTGGCCGCGGTCGACGGCAAGCGGATCGCCAGCGGCCGCGACTTCGGCCCGGACGGGCAGCTCAAGGCGGGCAGCACCAACACCCTGCACCTGGACGAGCAGGCCGCCCGGCAGCTGGCCGCCGCCCTGGAGCAGACCGCGTTCAGCGTCCGCAGCGTCGAGTCCAAGCCCTACCGCCGCTCGCCGTACGCGCCGTTCCGCACCACCACGCTCCAGCAGGAGGCCAGCCGCAAGCTGGGCTTCGGCGCGAAGCGGACCATGCAGGTGGCCCAGAAGCTGTACGAGAACGGCTTCATCACCTATATGCGCACCGACTCCACCACGCTGTCGGACACCGCGATCTCCGCCGCCCGCGCGCAGGTCACCCAGCTCTACGGCGCCGACTACCTGCCGGACGCGCCGCGCACCTACGCCAGCAAGGTCAAGAACGCCCAGGAGGCGCACGAGGCCGTCCGCCCGTCCGGCGACCGCTTCCGCACCCCCGCCGAGACCGGCCTGAGCGGCGACGACTTCAAGCTGTACGAGCTGATCTGGATGCGCACCGTCGCCTCCCAGATGAAGGACGCGGTCGGCCAGTCGGTCACCGTCCGGGTCGGCGGCGCCTCCGCCGACGGCCGCGACGTCGAGTTCTCCGCCTCCGGCAAGATCATCACCTTCCACGGCTTCCTGAAGGCCTACGTCGAGGGCGCCGACGACCCGAACGCCGAGCTCGACGACCGCGAGCGCCGGCTGCCGCAGGTCACCCAGGGCGACCCGCTGGCCGCCGAGCGGATCACCCCGGAGGGCCACGCCACCAAGCCGCCGGCCCGCTACACCGAGGCCTCGCTGGTCAAGGAGCTGGAGGACCGGGAGATCGGCCGCCCCTCCACCTACGCGTCGATCATCGACACGATCATCCAGCGCCGGTACGTGTTCAAGAAGGGCACGGCGCTCGTCCCGTCCTTCCTCTCCTTCGCCGTGGTCAACCTGCTGGAGAAGCACTTCGGCCGGCTGGTCGACTACGACTTCACCGCGAGGATGGAGGACGACCTCGACCGGATCGCCGCCGGCGAGGCGCAGTCCGTGCCGTGGCTGAAGCGCTTCTACTTCGGCGAGGGTGAGGGCGCGGCCGGAGCCGCCGCCGAGGCCGGCAACGGCGACGGGGACCACCTGGGCGGTCTGAAGGAACTGGTCACCGACCTCGGCGCGATCGACGCCCGGGAGATCAGCTCGTTCCGGATCAGCGACGACCTCACCCTGCGGGTCGGCCGCTACGGCCCGTACGTCGAGCGCGCCTCCGCCGTCGAGGGCGAGCCCGGCCGGCGCGCCGACATCCCGGACGACCTGCCGCCGGACGAGCTGACCGTCGAGCTTGCCGAGGAGCTGCTGGCCAAGCCCAGCGGCGACTTCGAGCTCGGCCCGGACCCGGTCAGCGGCAACATGCTGGTCGCCAAGGACGGCCGCTACGGCCCGTACGTGACCGAGATCCTGCCCGAGGGCACCCCGAAGACCGGCAAGAACGCGGTCAAGCCGCGCACCGCCTCGCTGTTCCAGACGATGTCGCTGGACACCGTCACCCTGGAGGACGCGCTGCGGCTGCTCTCGCTGCCGCGCGTGGTCGGCACCGACGCCGAGGGCGCCGAGATCACCGCGCAGAACGGCCGCTACGGCCCGTACCTCAAGCGCGGCACCGACTCGCGCTCGCTCACCAGCGAGGACCAGCTCTTCACGATCACCCTCGAGGAGGCGCTGGCGATCTACGCCCAGCCCAAGCAGCGCGGCCGGGCCGCCGCCGCCCCGCCGCTCAAGGAGCTGGGCACCGACCCGGTCAGCGAGCGCCCGGTGGTGGTCAAGGACGGCCGCTTCGGCCCGTACGTGACCGACGGTGAGACCAACGCCACGCTGCGCAAGGACGACGAGGTCGAGACCATCACGCCGGAGCGCGGCTACGAGCTGCTCGCCGAGAAGCGGGCCCGCGGGCCGGTCAAGAAGGTGGCGAAGAAGGCCCCGGCGAAGAAGGCCGCGGCCAAGAAGACCACCACCACCAAGACGGCCGCGACCAAGACCGCCGCCAAGAAGGCGGCCGCGAAGAAGACCACCACCACCAAGACGGCGGCGGCGAAGAAGACGGCGGCCAAGAAGACCGCGGCGGCCAAGACCACCGCGACCGACGAGGGCTGATCCGCCGGCCGGACCCCGCCCCCGTACCCGACGGCGGCACCGGGCCCGCGTCCCCCACCCGGGGGCGCGGGCTCTGCGCGTCTGTGCAGGGATCGTCACGGGCCGGTGATGACGGCGAACCGGAACCCCGTTCGTCTCAATCGGGCAAACCCCGGACCGCTACGCTGACCGTATGACGAGCGAGGAGCAGCCCACCCCCAGTGCCGCCCCGGCCGCCAGAGCCACCGGGCCCGAACTGCCCGAGGTCGCGCCCGCCGGAACCCCCTCGGACCGGGCTCGGGCACTGTTGCGGACCAGGTCCTACCGGCGCTTGTGGACCACCCAGCTGATCGGCGGCACCGCCGACCGGCTCGGGCTGCTGGTGCTGCTCGCGCTCACCGTGATCGCCGCCGCCCAGGGCGGGCAGTTCGGCGACCTGCCGCGCAGCCTCGCCTTCGCCACCGCCGCCGTCCTCGCCGTCCGGGTGGCGGCCACCGGGCTGGTCGGCGTGGCGCTGCTGGAGCCGGTGCACCAGCTGGTCGCCGGCAAGCTGGACCGGCGCTGGACGCTGCTCGGCGCCGACGCGCTGAGCGCCCTGCTGATCGGCCTCGCGCCGTGGTGGACGGTCTGGCTGGGCTCCGCCCGCTCCGGGCCCTCCGGCGCGGCCACCTACGTGCTGCTCGCCACCGTGTTCCTCACCGGTGCCGCCGAGCGGGTCCGGGGGATCGCCAGGGCCGTGGCCGTCCCCGGTCTGCTGCCGCCGGCCGACCCCTACGCCCCGGTCGCCGAGCAGCGGCCGGCCGCCGCCAACCTGGACACCGTCCGGAGCATCGACCGGTTCACCGGCTGGGTCACCCTGCCGCTGGGCGCCGTCGGCCTGGTCGCGTTCACCCTGGTCAACAACATCGGCGCGGCGCTCGGCTCGGACTGGCTGCGCGCCCACCAGCTGACCTTCGCGGCGCTCGGCGCGGCCGGCCTGTTCGCCGCCGCGGCCGTCCGCGACCACCTCCAGCAACTGCCCGGCGGCCCGGTGGCCGTCGCCCCGCACTCGCCGCTGACCGGCCTGCGCGCCCCCACCGACGCTTCCCCCGGACCCGCCCTGAGCAAGGGCCGCACCGGCAGCGCCCCGTACTTCACCTTCGCCGTCGCGGCCGGCTACGCCTCGATGGCGGGCGTCGCCGCCCTGGCGCTGCTCACCGCCGCCGAGCACCGGGCCGGCCCGATCGGCTACGGCCTGCTCGTGCTCGCCGCGGCCGGCGCCCCCGCGCTGGGCGCCCGGCTCACCCGGGCCACCCTGCCCTCGCTCTCCCGCCGCCGACTGCTCGCCCTGGCGCTGCTCACCGAGGGCGTCGCGCTGATCCTGGCCGGGCTGGTGCTGGACTTCGTACTGGTCCTGCTGCTCACCGTGCTGGCCGGTCTGGCCGCCGGGGTCGTCGTCTCGGCCGGGCGCGGCCTGCTCGCCCAGGAGGTCGAGGAGGCCCGGCTGACCAAGGTCACCGAGCACCTGTACGCGGTGCTGCGGGCCGTGGTCGCCGCCGCGCTGGTCGTGGTCCCGCTGATCGCCGCCGGCTACGGGGACGTCGAGTACGGCACCGTCGAGCCCGGCTCCTTCACCTTCATCCACGGCGGCGGCGCCCTCGCCGTCGCCACCTCCGGGCTGCTCACCCTGGTGCTCGCCGCCGTCGTCCTGTTGCGCACCGACGACCGGCGCGGCACCGTGCCGTTCGGCCGGGATCTGGTCGACGCGGTGCGCGGCGCCGGCGGACCGGTGCCGCACCGGGGCGCGGGCACCGGCTTCTTCATCGCCCTGGAGGGCGGCGACGGCGCCGGCAAGTCCACCCAGGCCCAGGCGCTCGCCGAGTGGATCCGCGGCAAGGGCCACGAGGTCGTGCTCACCCGCGAGCCCGGCGGCAGCCCGGTCGGGCAGCGGCTGCGCGGCCTCGTCCTGGACGTCGGCAACACCGGCCTGTCGCACCGCGCCGAGGCGCTGATCTACGCCGCCGACCGCGCCGAGCACGTCGAGAACGTCATCCGGCCGGCCCTCGCCCGCGGCGCCGTGGTGATCACCGACCGGTACATGGACTCCTCCATCGCCTACCAGGGGGCCGGTCGCGACCTGGCCGCCACCGAGGTCGCCCGGATCTCCCGCTGGGCGACCGGCGGGCTGCTGCCCGACCTCACCGTGGTGCTGGACGTCGACCCGACCCGGGCCAGGGAGCGCTTCACCGAGGCGCTGGACCGGCTGGAGTCCGAACCCACCGAGTTCCACCAGCGGGTCCGGTCCGGCTTCCTCGCCCTCGCGGCCGCCGACCCGGCGCGCTACCTGGTCGTGGACGGCAGCCAGGCCCCCGGCTTCGTCACCACCGCCATCCGGCACCGGCTCGACCGCGAGCTGCCGCTCTCCGAGCAGGAGAAGGCCGCCCGCGCCGAGCAGGAGCGGCTGGCCAAGGAGGAGGCCGAGCGGCGCGCCGCCGAGGAGGCCCGCAAGAAGGCCGAGGAGGAGGCCGCCGAGCGCAAGCGCCAGGAGGTGCTGGCGCAGCTGCGGGCCGAGCAGGCCGAGCAGGAGCGGCTGGCCAAGGAGGAGGCCGAACGGGTCGCCGCCGAGGCCCGCCGCAAGGCCGAGGAGGAAGCCCGCCTCCGGGCCGAGGAGGCGGCTCGCCGCCGGGCCGAGGAAGAGGCGAAGCGCAGGGCCGAGGAGGAGGCCCGGCTGGCGGCCGAGGCCGCCGAGCGCAAGCGGATCGCCGACGAGGCGGCCGCCCAGGCGGAGCTGCAGCGGCAGCGGGAGCTGGCGCGCGAGGAGCAGCGGCGCCGGGCGGAGGAGGCGCTGCAGCGGGCCGAGGAGGCCCGGCTGGCGCAGGCCGCGGCGCTCGCGGCGGCCGCCGCGGCGGCGGAGACGGCTTCGGACCGGGCCGGGGCTCCGGCGGTCGGGGACGCGGCAGGGGACAGGCCGGGGGTCTCGGAGGGTGGTCTCGGCGACGAGGCGACGCGGGAGCTGACGCTGCGCGACCGGCAGGCGGCGGTCCGGGCGGCGGAGGCCGCCGAGGCGGCGAAGGCTGCCGGGTCCGCGGAGGGTGCCGGGTCCGCGGAGGGTGCCGAGGCGACCGCCCGGCTGCCGCGGGTGCCGGCCGCCGATGAGACGGCGGTGCTGCCGAAGGTGCCGGCGGCGGACGAGACGGCCGTGCTGCCGAGGGTTCCCGCCGCGGACGAGACCGCGGTGCTGCCGCGGGTCGGGCCCGGGCGTCCCGGGGAGCCGGTGGACAGCACCCGGGAGTTGCCGGTGGTGGACGGTCGGCAGGCCGCGCCGCAGCCGGTGGTGCCGCAGACCGGCGAGTCGCAGCCGACCGCCGAGCGGCCCCGGCCGGAGTGGGCGGAGGAGACGCCGATGGACGACCTGCCGAGCCTCACCGACACCCTGCTCGGCTCGCGGGACGAGTGGGCGCGTTGGGGACACGGCGGAAACCAGGACGACTCCGGTCACCCCGGCGGGGACGACCGTCCCGGCGAGGACGGTGGCAAGGGCAAGGGCAAGGGCCGGCGCTGGGGTCGGCGCGGCTGAGTCCGGGGCCGGGACGGCGGGCGTCTGGCGGCTGGCGTTCGGTGGTTGACGGCTGACGGCTGACGACGGGCGACGGGCGACGGGCGACGGGCGACGGGCGATTGACGACTGACGGCTGACGACGGGCGGCTGACGGTCGATGTCCGGCGGTTGGCGTCCGGCGGTTGACGGAAGGGCGGGCGGTGTCGCCCGGGGAGGGTTCCCGGGGCGGCGCCGCCCGTCGTCGTACCAGGGCGCGGGGCTGTCGTCCGGAGGCCCGATGTGTCCGCCGGGCCGTCGTCCGGAGGTCCGGCGTGCCCCGGACGGAGCAGTGGCTGTCGGACCGGAGACGTATGCTCGACGGCGGGGAAACGGCGCCGGGAGCGCTGCCGTACGGAGCATGGGAGCAGCAGTGGCCGTCTGGGACGACCTGGTGGGTCAGGATCGGGTGGTCGAGCAGCTGACCGCCGCGGCCCGGGCGGCCGGGGCGACGGTCGAGGTCGGTCGCGGCGCCGCTCCGGCGCAGGGCGGGAACGCCTCGCTGATGACCCACGCCTGGCTGTTCACAGGCCCGCCCGGTGCCGGTCAGGTCACCGCCGCGCGGGCGTTCGCCGCCGCCCTCCAGTGCACCAGCCCCGACCTCGCGCTCGGCGGCACGCCCGGTTGCGGGTTCTGCGACGGCTGCCACACCGTGCTGGCCGGCAGCCACGCCGACGTCAAGTACGTGCGGACCGACGGACTGTCCATCGGCGTCGGCGACATGCGCGACCTCGTCCTGCGCGCCGCCAGCTACCCGACCGGCGGCCGCTGGTCGGTGATCCTGGTGGACGCCGCGCACCGGCTCACCGAGGCCGCCGCCAACGCGCTGCTCAAGGGCGTGGAGGAGCCCTCCCCGCGCACCGTCTGGCTGCTCTGCGCCCCCTCCGTCCAGGACGTGCTGCCGACCATCCGCTCGCGCTGCCGCCTGCTGGTTCTGCGCACTCCCCCCGCCGAGGCGGTCGCCGACATGCTGGTCCGCCGCGACGGCGTCGACCCGGAGACCGCCCGGCTGGCCGCGCTCGCCGGGCAGGGCGACATCGAGCGCACCCGCCGCCTCGCCGTGGACGAGCAGGCCCGCACCCGCCGGGCCGAGGTGCTGCGGATCCCGCTGGAGGTCGGCGACATCGGCGGCTGCCTGACCGCCGCCCAGCGCCTGGTCGACACCGCCAAGGCCGACGCAGAGGCGCTCGCCGAGACCCAGGACGCCAAGGAGACCGACGACCTGAAGGCCGCCTACGGCGCCGCTGAGGGCAGCAAGGCGCCGCGCGGCATGGCCGGGGCGGTCAAGGAGCTGGAGAAGCGACAGAAGAGCCGTGCCACCCGCACCCGCCGGGAGACCCTCGGGGTCGCGCTGCTCGACCTCCTCGGCTTCTACCGGGACGTGCTGGCGATCCAGCTCGGCTCCACCGGCGCGCTCGCCAACGAGGACCAGCGGCAGGCACTGAACCGGGTCGCCCAGGACGGGACGGCCGAGGGCACGCTGCGCCGGATCGAGGCGGTGCTCGCCTGCCGTGGGGCGGTGGACCGCAACGTGGACCCGCTGCTCGCGGTCGAGGCGATGACGATGGCGCTGCGGGCGGGCTGAGGTCCGGTCCGGCGGCCTGGTCCTCGGGCCGCAAGGGGCGCGCCGCGTGGGGTGGGATCCCGGGGGCCGTACGCCGCCCGGAGTCGCCCGGGGTCGACTCGGCGTCCCACCTTCGAGTGAACGGGCGACACTCGCCGGGCACACCCGCGTGTGACGGCGCACCCGTTGTGCACGCTGGGGGCCGACTGTGCCCGGCCGCACCCCGGGCCCTCCGCTCCGGAGGGCCCGCCGCCGCCGGAGCGGTCGCCTCCCGTACGGCACCGGATCCGGTCCGGCGCCGGCCCTCCTCCCGAGGTGGTGCGTTCCGTGGTCCGTCCACTCCTCGTCATTCCCCTGCTGGCCGCCGCCCTCGGCGGGATCTGGCTGGCGCGCGGTGCGCTCCAGCGCTGGCGCGACCTGCGGGCCGCCGCGACCTACGAACTGACGGGCGACCGGTGGCCGATGCTGCTGCGGGCGGGCGGTGCGATGGTCTGCGGGGTGTGCGTCACCGCGTTGACGGTGCTCACCGCGCTCGGGGCGTTCGGCGGCCTGGGGCACGGCGGGGCGGGCGCGGACCGGGCGGAGCCCGCCGCGGACGCGGCCGCCGCCGGGGCCTGGGCGGGCTCGGCGGCGGGTGTGGCCGGTGGGTCCGGGGGCTCCGGTGGCTCTGGGGGGCCCAGCGGGCCAGGCGGGCCCGGTGCGGCCGTACGGCAGCAGGCGGCACCGCCGGCCGCCACCGATCCGGCGGCCGCCACCCCCGCCACGGCGCCCGTCGTGGCCAGCCACTTCGACAGCGTCGGGCACCCGGGCGGCGGCGAGCTGCTGCAGTCCGCCGTGCTCGGTCCGGACGGGAAGCCGCGCAACGTCCGGGTCTGGCTGCCGGCGCAGTACGCCAAGGAGCCGAACGCGCGCTTCCCCGTCGTCGTGATGCACTCCGCGACCCCGGGCAAGACCGCCGACGCCGAGGTGCCGGACGTCTTCGACGGCGTCGGCGCGGCCCTGCAGACCGGCCGCGCCCGCCCGTTCATCCTGGTCGCCCCCGAGGCGCCGAACGGCACCGCGCACCCCTGCGAGCTGGTCGCCGCGGCCCCGGCCGCCGTCGCCGACGACGCGACCCTGCGCACCACCATCGCGGCCTCCTTCCGTACCCTCCCTCCCGGCCCGGCCTCCTGGGGAACCCTCGGGGTCGAGGGCGGCGCGCCGTGCGCGGCCGCCGCCGGCCTGGCCCGGCCGGACCTCTACGGCGCGGCCGCCGCGGTCTCCGGCCGCTACGACGCCGGCGCGCTCACCCAGACCGGCGCCGAGGCCCCCGCGGGCAGCTCCGCCAAGCTGCTGCTGGCCGCCGCCAAGGGCGACGCCGCCGGTCTGGACGCGGCCCGCAAGCTGCAGGCCGCGCTCAAGGCCGGGCCCGGCCCGGCGGCCAAGGCCGAGGTGCGGATCTCGGACAACGTGCAGGACTACTCGGCGGATCGGGAACGGGCCCGGCTGGTCCGGCAGGCGGCGCAGTTCCTGGCGGAGGCGCTGGCGAAGGCGTCCTGAGCGTCGGCCGAGCCGGCGGTTACGCTGCCCGGTACCCGGGGTGGGTACCGGGCAGCGGCGTTTCTTCGTTCTCGTACTTTTCTCGGAGAGGTGGAGAGGAAGCGGATGAGGGGCTTCGGGCGGGTGCGGGTCGTCGGGCGGGTTCTGGGGCGGGTTCTGGGGCGGGGGCGCGTGCGTGCGGGGTTGCGGGCGGTTGCGGTGGTGCTCGCGGTCGGGCTGCTGGCGGCTTCGGCGGGCGGGTGCAGCCGGCGCTCCGCGGGGCCGACCGGTGGGAGCGGGGCGTCCGGGCAGGCTTCTTCCGACTCGACGGGCGCCGGCTCCGGTGTCACCCCGCTGGAGCCGCTGCCCAGCCCCGTACCGGCCGCGCTCGCTCCGTACTACGGGCAGCGGCCGGCCTGGCAGCCGTGCGACGGCGGTTTCGAGTGCGCCACCTTCCGGGTGCCGATGGACTACGACCGCCCCGGCGACGGCGACCTCACCCTCTCCGCCGCCCGCGCCGCCGCCCTCCCCGGTGACCCCGGCGGCGCGAACCGGTCGGGCTCGCTGCTGCTCAACCCGGGCGGCCCCGGTGGCTCGGCGATCGAGTACCTGGAGGCCGTCGCCGGGACGTACGACCGCACCGTGCGCACCCGCTACGACCTGGTCGGCCTCGACCCGCGCGGGGTGGGCCGCAGCAATCCCGTCAGCTGCCTGAACGGCGAGCGGATGGACGCCTTCACCGCCGCAGACCTGGCCCCCGGCGACCAGCGGGCGATCGACGCGCTCGTCGCCGTCGACCGGGAGTTCGCCGACGGCTGCCGCAGGCAGGCCGGGCCCGCGCTCGGCCACCTCAGCACCGTCGAGGCGGCCCGCGACATGGACGTGCTGCGCGCCCTGCTCGGCGACGAACGGCTGAACTTCGTCGGCAAGTCGTACGGCACCTTCCTCGGCGCCACCTACGCCGGGCTGTTCCCGAGCCGGGTCGGGCGGGTGGTGCTGGACGGCGCGATGGACCCGGCGCTCGACTCGGTCACCGGCAACCGCACCCAGGCCGGCGGCTTCGAGACCGCCTGGGCCGCCTTCGCCGGGGACTGCGCCAAGCGCGAGGACTGCCCGCTCGGCCGCACCGAGCAGCAGGTCGGCGACCGGCTCACCGCCCTGTTCGCGACCGTCCACGCCCAGCCGCTGCCGACCACCGACCACGGGCGCCGGCTCACCGAGGCCCAGGCCACCACCGGCGTCGTCCAGGCCATGTACGCCGAGTTCCTGTGGCCCAAGCTGCGCACCGCGCTCACCGACGCCGAGGCGGGCGACGGCACCGGGCTGCTGAAGCTCTCCGACGCCTACTACGGGCGCGAGGCGGACGGCTCCTACCCCAACCTGATGTTCGCCAACACGGCGGTGAACTGCCTCGACCTGCCCGCCCCGTTCCGCTCGCCGGAGGACGTCCAGCGGGCGGTGCCGGACTTCGAGAAGGCCTCGCCGCACTTCGGGCGCGACATGGCCTGGATGGCGCTGACCTGTGCCTACTGGCCGGTCCGGGCCACCGGCGCGGCCCACACCATCCGGGCCGCCGGCGCCGCCCCGATCGTCGTCGTCGGCACCACCCGCGACCCGGCCACGCCGTACGACTGGGCCCGGTCGCTGGCCGGCCAACTGGAGTCCGGCCGCCTGCTCACCTACGACGGGGACGGCCACACCGCGTACGGGGGGCGCAGCGCCTGTGTGGACGGCGCGGTCAACCGCTTCCTGCTCACCGGGGAGGCCCCGGAGCAGGGCAAGCGCTGCGACCGGTAGCGGGTTCGGGCACCCGTCCCGGGCACCCGTCCTGGGGGTCCGTCCCGGGCACCCGTCCTGGGGGTCCGTCCCGGGGTCAGACCGAGGAGACCGCCAGCTTCGCCGCGAAGCCCGCGAACAGGACGGCGACGCCGCTGGTCAGGGTCGCGGACAGGCGCTTGCGGCGGCGGAAGGCCGAGGCCAGCGTGGTGCCGGCGAATATCAGCAGGGAGAGGTAGAGCAGGCTGAAGGTCTGCAGGATCCCGCCGAGCAGGGCGAAGGACAGCGCGGGCTGCCCGTAGGAAGGGTCGACGAACTGGGTGAAGAAGGACAGCAGGAACAGGATCGCCTTCGGGTTCAGCAGACTGATCACCAGCGCCCGCCGGAACGGCCGCTCGCTCTCCTCCGGCGCCGCCTCCGCGCCGGCCGCCCGGTCGGCCCCGGCCCGGCGCTCGCTCCACAGCTCACGGGCGGCCCGCAGCATCCCGAACCCGATCCACAGCAGGTAGGCGGCGCCGCCGAACTTGACCACCGCGAACACCGCCGGGTTGGCCTTCAGCAGCGAGGCGGCCCCCAGCGAGGTCAGGCTGATCAGCGTGAGGTCGCCGACGAACACGCCCGCCGCCGCCCGGTACCCGGTCCGGACGCCCTTGCGGGCGGCGACCGACAGCACGTACAGCGAGTTGGGGCCGGGCAGCAGGACGATCACGAGGGCGCCGAGGACGTACGTCGCCAGGTCGTTGACACCGAGCACGGTGCGCTCCGGGGGTGGGAAGGGGCGGCAGGGGGGCGATCATCCTAACGTCGCACCGGAGACCGGTTGAAGCAGAAACCATCCGCCCCCGCCCACCCCGGCCCACCACCCGACCGCCCCGGCTACGGATCACCTGCGAACCTGTGTAGACTGGCCCGCGTTGCCACCACACGTGGCAGCGGTGCCGCCTTAGCTCAGTTGGCCAGAGCAACGCACTCGTAATGCGTAGGTCGCGGGTTCGAATCCCGCAGGCGGCTCTGTAGAAGCCCCAGGACTCACTCGCCGTGACCTGGGGCTTTTGCCTTTTCTCGGCCTGCGGGCAGGTGTCGGCGACGCGCTACGAGATCGCTCGCGTGAGCGATGCGTGAGCGCGGGTGTCGATCTTGGTCTAAACCCTTGGCCCTCTTGGCCTTGGACCTCGCTTTCTTTGTGACCTTTCGCTTCGCCTTCTCGGCCTCGGCCGCCGCCTTCGCGGAGGCCTTGGCGTGAGCCACGGCTTCGGTCTGCCGCTGGAGCGGGACGAGCTTCGCGGCAGCCTCGGTCGCGTCCTTGGCGATCTCGGGCAGGACGCTGGTGTAGATGTCCGACGTGATCTTGATGGAGGAGTGGCCGAGCATCTCGGGCACCACCTTCATGTCGACCTCGCCCGCGAGCGCGAGGGTGGCCGCGCCGAGGCGGAGGTCGTGCAGACGGATCGGCGGCAGGCCGGACGAGGTCACGAGCCGCTCAAACATCTCGGTGACCTTGCTGTGTCGGGTCGAGCTCCTGGGCGAAAAAAGCCGAGGTGGCCTTGAGGATCTCGCAGGAGCGCCAGAACTCGGCGTTCTCCTTGCGCAGAGCGGCCAGTTCCTCCTTCTCGATAGTGGTCAGCCGGTCGTCGCGCTCGCCCCGGTCGGCCTCGTCCTGGCGGATCCAGTTCCGCAGGGCCTCGTGGTGCACCCCGAGGTCGCGGGCCATCTGACGGATCACCGGCTTCGGGTCGGCGGCTCGGTATGCGGCGACAGCACGCTGACGCAACTCGGGCGGGTACTTCATCGTGCAGCCACGGCAGAGGCTCCCTTCTCATGGCCCATCAGGCCATCTCCGGTAACCTTCCGCACCTCGGGGGAACCTCGCACCCATCAAGAACCCCGGGTCCACTCCCGCGGCCTGCTCGCTTACCTCTACGGACCCGTCCGCCACGACGAGCACCGCGACCCGCACATCGTCGTCGGCTTCGCCATGCTCGCCATGCCCGACCCTGGCCGCGACGAAAACGCCACCCTCACTCAACTCGCCCGCTCCTCGACGAGCCCGTCCGCCTGCGCAACAGCGAGCCCGGCAAGAAGCTCACCGACCACGTCTGGCACTGCCCCGTACGCGCCGCACCCGAGGACCGTTACCTCTCCGACGCCGGGTCTGAGATCGCCGAGCGCATCGTTCGGGCCGCCGACATCGCTTCCAAGGGCGACGACCTAGCGTGCCGATGGATCGCTGTGTGCCACGCGGACGACCACATCCACATCCTCGCCACCACCGTCCGCGAGGACGGCCGCCGCCCCAAGCTCCACAACAGCGGCCAGCGCGTCGGCGCCGAGTGTCGCGAGATCGAGAAGGACTACGGCCTGCGCCAGTTCGGCACGGGCGATTGGACCGCCGAACGCCGCCCCACTCGGGCCGAGATGCACAAGGCCAAGCGCCTCGGTTGGGAACAGACCAGCCGCGAGTGGTTCCAGGACCGCATCCGCGCCGTCATTCCCCACGCGAGCAACGCGGAGGAACTTTTCGCCCACCTCCAGGCCGATGGCGTCGAGGTCAAGATCCTCCGCTTCCCGTCCGGCGACCTTCGGGGCTACTCCGTCGCCCGCTCTGGCGACCTGAAGGCCAACGGACAGCCGAACTACATCCCCGGCGGGAAGATCGCCCCCGACCTGTCCCTGCCCAAGCTCCAGGCGCTCCTTGAGGCCGGCAAGCCGGAGGAGCACCCCACCGCCCGCCGCAACAAGCCCGCCGCCCCCTGGCAGCACGCCACCAACGCCCTCGACACCTTCACCACGGACCACGGCACCACCGGCGACATCGGTGATGCGCGTGCGCAGGCGCACATCACCGCCCTCGGCGAACTGATCGAGGCCACCGCCCAGACCGCGCCCCAGGACCTGCGCGCCGAACTCCGAGCAGCAGCAAAGACCTTCGCCCGCGCCCAGCGCTCCCAGATCAGCACCGACCACACGGCGGCAGCTGGCCTGCGCCAGGCCGCCCGCGACCTCGTGAACGCCGGCAGCGGCAAGGTCGGCAGCACCCTCTCCGTCCTCGTCGCGGCCCTCGCCTGGGCCGCGATCCTCTCTCAGCGCTGGCACACCGCCAAGGGCCACGCCCAGCAGGCCGAAGCCGCCCGCCGAACTGTCCAGCACCTCCAGACCGCCTACGACCAGGCCGCCGCCGACCAGCTCGCCTTCCTCGTCCAACGCCAGCCCAAGGAACAGACCTGCAACACCCTCGCCAACGACGTCCGCGCCGCCATCCCCAACCACGCGACGCGGATCCTCGCCGACCCCAACTGGCCCGCCCTCGCCACCGTCCTCGCCGACGCCGAAGCCGGTGGCTACACGCCCCACCAGCTCCTCACCGAGGCCGCCGCCCGCCGCGAACTCGGCAGCGCCCGCCTGCCCGCCCAGGTCCTCATCGCTCGTATCCAGCACACCAGCTACAACCCCGCACCCAACCGCACCGTCGAGGCGGCACTTCTGCGCTCGTCCGCCGCCCCGACCGTCCGCCACCCCACGACCAACCCGTCATCCGCCACGACTGCCCTGCAGCGCCCCGTCACCCAATCCCGACACCGCTGACCATCAGCGACCGGAATTCTGCTGCCGCTGTGGGCGGCCACCAGTTGGTGGTCGCCCACAGCTGTTCACTCAGCCCTTGAGCGCGATATCCAGGTATGCCTGAACTGGCTCGAAGATCCCGTACGGGACGTATTCGGGGATCTCTGCAAGCGCCACCCACGCCAGTGCGTCCAGTTCTCGTGGGTCACCGACGGCAGCGGTGCCGCTGACGATCTCGCAGACCGTGTACGACATCCATCGGCCAGTCTCCGGGTGGACGCGCTCGCCGAGGACCTTGATGGCGGCCACGTTCAGCCCCGTCTCCTCCGCAGTCTCGCGGACAGCCGCTTGCTCGGGAGACTCGCCGGGCTCGATCTTGCCCGCCGGGAACTGCCACACGAGCTGGCCCTCGCTGACCCGGCGCCGGACCATCAGCACCCGACCCTCTCGGATCACGATCGCGGCAGCGACACCTGGCGGCCCGTCTGAAGGCGGGAGCATCGGCTAGTCCCTCTCCGCCGCTGAGGCTGCCACGGGGCGGAGCAGGTCGAGGACGTGGGTCCAGTTGTACTTGTCGCGGCCCCCGCCGGCCTTGGGCTTGTGGGGGACGTAGTCACCGATCAGGACGCCCATCGACCGGAGCCGGGCCAGGCTCTCCCCGTACGCGGGGTGGGCAGCCTGGGCGGAGTTGACATAGGGCTGGACGGCGACGGGGATGCCGAGGCCATACGCCTCGCAGAGGATGCCGAGGGCGAGGGTGTCGGAGATGCCGGCGGCCCACTTGTTGATGGTGTTGAAGGTGGCCGGGGCGACGGCGATGGCGTCGGCCGGGGGCAGCGGCTGGGGGATGCTCGGCGTGCGCCAGGCTGAGCGGATCGGGTAGCCGGTCTGGGCTTCGACGGCCTGCTGGTCTATGAATCCGAGCCCGTTCGGGGTCGCGATCACGCCGACTCCCCAGCCCTCGGCATGGGCAGCAGTGATCAGTTCGCCCACGCCGTCGGCGATGCCCGACGCGCAGACGACGACGTAGAGGAACGGCTCGCGGTGCTCGGTCAAACCTGGACTCCCAACTCCTGGCAGAAACGGCGAAGCTCCGGGACGGCGCCGCGCCGGTCGCGAGCGGCCATGTCACCGGCCAGCTCGAGCACGCTGGGCCGCCGGCGGATGTCCTCCGAGGCACAGCTCTCCGCGATCCTGAGCGCTTTGTATCCCTCGGCCAGTCTGCCCTGCTGGCTGTAGGCCCGTGCAGCCTCCACCCACAGTGCCGCCCGGCGTTCGGGGACCGGGATGCGCCTGCGCATCAGCGGCTGGGCGGCTTCCAGCGCCGCTCCGGCGTCGCCCAGGACGACCGAGGCGCTCACCGAGTGGAGCGCGACGTTGGTCGGACTGAAGTTTGCCCAGGCTTCGGGGCTGTCGAGGTCGACGTAGCGCGCGACCTCCTGGGCCTCGGCGAGGAACTCGGCGGTCGTGGCACGGTCGCCGCCGGCGCTTGCGGCCGTCACCCCGCGAAGGAGCATGAGCCCCAGCGCGGCGAGGTACGCGGGTGGGCGCCGGTCGTAGCTGCCGGAGAGCTGGTCGGCGGTGTGCCTGATGAGGGTGACGGCGGGCGCGGTGTGCCGGTCGCGCGCGAGGACGTGCGCCTGGACTCGGACGCTGGAGGCCATCACGACGGGGTCGGCGCTCCGTTCGGCCTCGGCCATGGCACGGCCGACCGCCAGCCAGGCGTTGCCGTGGTCGCCGAGCTTGAGCAGCAGGCTGACCGCGGTCTGGTACGCCGTCGCGAGGAGGCCGGACAGGACCTGATCGCCGCCGCGGGAGGCGTCCTGGGCCTGGCGAAGGTCGGCGATCAGCGAGGGCAGAGCGCCTTCGAGTTCGGCGTACCGGCAGGTGTAGAACAGCCTCCGAGCCTGGGAGAGCCGGGCCGCGAGTGCGGCCCGGGGTTGTGGCGCGTGATCGGCTGGAACAGGTCCAGGCAGCAGTGCCTGGACCAGCTCTATCCCCACGCGGGGACGGGGCGTCGGGGTCGCGAGCGCGGCGACGCTCGCGGCCAGGAAGTTGCGACGGTGCATGTCGTCCGTCCTGCTGTCCGCACTGGTATGGGAGGACAGGCCGAGGCATTCCAGTGGGATGTCGAGCACGGCTGCGACAGCGCGCAGGACGTCGATGTCCTGCGTCCCCTTGCCGCTCTCCAACCGGCTGATCTTCGACTGGTGGTAGCCCAGTTCGGTGGCCACGTCCGCCTGCGACCGGCCGCTCAACACTCGCGCGCGGCGGATCACCTCTCCGATCCCACCCGCAGCGGAGTGTCCTGTGGCCGTCCGCGACATGGCTTCTCCTGCCAATGCTGATCCTGCCCTGGCGAGCCGAGCGTAGCCGCACCAGGACAACCCGTCATGCACGATCTGCATGGATCACGCACGCGGAGCCGTTGCCCTAACCGTGGTGCATCGAGACGGAGTTGTCTGGACGTCAGCAGCTCGACCACCCTCGCAGCTCGCGATTGCCCGCTCCCGCATGACCGAGGCCCATCTGCGGTCTCTCGCATGCGCGGCTCTACCCAGTGGCTAAGGAGAAGCGCCGATGACCCTCCGCTCGGACGCCCAGAGAGGCGCCACCACGCATCAGCGGGACGCGGACACGGTGGCTGTTCCTCTCGCTTCGGAAGAGGGCCGGGCGTTGAACACAACCGCAAGCCCCTCAGATCGCGCCGCTGAGCGTCGCGCGCGCCTCGCCACCGCCAGCACCCACGCCCGAGAGGTCCTCGACCGCCACCAGTTCGAGGACAGCCGGTGTAGCGACGGCTGCGGCCCCTGGCCGTGCAACAGCGTTGTCGACGCAGTCCAAGCCCGCGACGGTGACCAGTGATCGCCTTCACGCACGCCCGACGTATCTCGTTCATCGGCACCAGGCGCGACCACGTCCCGCCGGCCCGGGACGCAGTCGTCCGAGTCGCCCGCTCGTGGGGGATCGACCCGACTTCGTTGGGAGACATCGCGCTGGTCGCCGACGAGCTGCTCGCCAACGCGGTCATCCACGCGCCAGGAAGACTGCTGGCCGGCATCTACCTCTCTCCGGACGGCGACCGGGTGGTGATCGAGGTCTACGACCCGTCGCGCCGGATGCCCACCGGCGCGGCGAACTTCGGCAACGACGAACTGACCACCGGTCGAGGCATGCTGCTGATCGATGGCCTGTCGGAGACCTGGGGCGCGGAACCGACGACCCATGGCAAGAAGGTCTGGGCCGAACTGGCGGTGCCCGCTGTCGCGGTACCCGAGCACCCCCGCTCGGCCCGCCGGGCGGCACTCATCGCGAGCCTCGTCCGCACCGACCGTCCCAGGCCCCGTCCCCACGCGCCCACCTGGCCACGCGCCCACGCGTACAGATGGTTCTCGCAGCACCGCTCGCCGCGCGCCTACCGACTCCGCCCGTGCTGGTCCAGGCGCACCGGCCGGGCGGTGACGGGGGCCGGTCGCTCTTTCCCCCGGGAGCGGCCAGCCCCACCCCGTCCGAATCGCGCGGAGCAGCCGTGCTCCACCCGAACTCTGCTCTACGGAAGGATGGATGGATGAGTGACTGGGAGTTCGTGAAGGACAGAACGGCCACGCAGGGCGCGGTGTGGAGGTCCGCCGACGGCCTGCTCTACAAGCGGACCGGCGGTGAGGATCTGCGGGTTGAGACCGAGTTCCAGCAGCTGGCCGCCGGCCTTGGTTACCCGGTGCCGGAGATCGTCGACAGCGGCTCAGAGAACGAGACCTACTTCGTCGTCGAGCGCGCCATCGGCGACAGCTCGCTGCACGAGGAGGCGCTGGCCGACGCCGGGCGGGACGGTCAGGTCAGCTACCAGGTGATCAGCACGGCGGCTGCCGTCGCGTCGAAGCTCCTGCAGGCCCAGGCGAGGCACCCCCTCCCCGCCACGCCGTGGTTCGAGAAGGCGGCCTTCGCGGCCGAGGTCTTCGAGGAGAATCCGGACTTCGACACCCCGCGCGTCCACGAGGCGGTCAAGCACGCCCTCGACCGGTTGGCTCGGCTTCCGATGGTGCACGGGCACCTGGACTACGGCCTGCCCAACGTCCTTCAGGCCGGCGTCATCGACTGGCAGCACCACGGGCCGATCCCGCTCGGCTACGACGTCTACCCCGCGCTCGACATCGTCGCCTTCAAGGGCGGTGGCAAGGGCTACACGGTCACCCCGGAACAGCGCGCCGCCTACACCGCAGCGCTCGACGAGACCACTGCGTCCCTGATCGGGCAAAGGGTGAGCGAACACCTGGGCGACTTCCTGCTCGTCAAGTGCTTCTTCTTCCTCGCCCTCATGCGGCCCAGCGACCCCACGCGGCACGACAAGCACATCAAGTGGCAGTACCGGCGCACCCTCTTCACGATGGGACTTGATCAGTATGAGTCGTCCAACACGATCGACACCGGCACCTTCCCCACTCTGGAACGGTTCACCGCTGAACACCGGTAGGCCGGTTCCCGCCGTTCGCGACCGCGACTACCTGATGGACCACCACGGCGTCGTCTTCAAGGTCATCGGCGACAGCCACCCCGGCAGCCACTACCTCGGCTACGTCAAGTACCACCCTGACGAGAAGGGCGACCGTCGGCTCTTCGACCGGACCTACCGGCAGAACAGCGTCGTGTCGAAGTCCTTCGGCATCCTCGCCGGCAGGCCGGAGTGCTACGTCTACTCCGACACCCTCGGCTGCGTCATCACCGGCATCCCGCGCGAGGACGTGGCCGTCCACTACTCCTGCCGCCAGGCCCTTGCCGCCATCCACGAGGCCCCCGGCGCGGTCGCCGACAACCCGGCAGGCAAGGACCTCCTGGCGATCACCGAGTGGATCACCGCGAACGACGCCCAGGGCCTGATCGGCGTCACCGGCTCCTTCCTCGTCGGCTGCTTCAACGAGCGCTCCGACATCGACCTCGTCTGCTACGGCCCCGAGGGTTACCAGGCTGCACAGGAGCTCTTCCAGCAGACCGACCTGATCCGGCCGTACGACGGAGGCGACCTCACCCGGCTGTACATCCGCCGGGCCAAGTACATGGAGGGCAGCTCATTCGACGCCCTCATCAAGCAGGAACGCCGCAAGCTCCAAGGACTCACCGCCAACGCCGGCGCGCACATCAACTGCGAACCCATCCGCTCCGACCGCGATAAGACCTTCGCCCGGATCTCCTCCAAGGAGATCGGCGAGATCTCGCTCCTCGCCAAGATCACCGACCACGCCGAGGGCCTCACCACCCCGGCCGTCTACGGGATCAAGGTCAAGACCATCCTCAGCTCGACCATCGACGAGGCCGACTCCTTCTCTCGCCGGATCACCCACATGCGCTCGTACCTCGGCGCCTACACCGGCGCCTTCAGGTCCGGCGACACCGTGCACCTGTCCGGCAAGCTCGTCCACACCCAGGACGGCGAACACAGCGGCTTCGGCATCGAACTCACCCCCTGGACCGTCAGCGGCTCCTACGTCGCCAACCTCGCCGGATAGGAGCCTCGTCTTGCCCCTGCTTGTCATCCGACACGCCGAGTCCGTCGAGAACGCCGACAAGTACAACGGCTTCTACCAGGACCCCCGCCCCTACAGCGGAGCCGCCGCCCATGCCATCTCCCGCACCATCGTCGGCCTGACCCCGCGCGGCTTCCGGCAGGCCCAGTGGCTGGCCGGCGTCCTGCCGGAGCTCGTCGGCCCCGAACTGCACGTCTACACCTCGACCTACCGCAGGGCGATCGACACCGCCGCGATCGCCCTGCCCGACCTCCCTGACGGGTGGCCTCAGCAGACCGCGCTCCTGGACGAGCAGCACTACGGCGACGCCACCTACATGACCAAGCGCGAGCTCTACGACAGCTACCCCGCACTCGCCGAGGACCGCCGCCTGCGCAAGCACATCTGGACCGCACCGGGCGGCGGCGAATCGCTCGCCGAGGGCGTGCTCAAGCGGGCCACCGAGTTCGCCGCCCTCGCCCAGGCCGAACTCCAGGAATCGCCCACCGTTGTCGCCTTCACTCACCAGACCGCTGCGGTGGCCCTTCGATCCCTGCTCGAATCCTGCACCTTGACCGAGATCCTCGCCGAGGAGCGGAAGGGCAAGATGCCCAACGCCGCGATCCTCCACTACGAGCTGCACGACGGCCGGTTCACCCGGACAGGAACCACCACCCCGCCGATCTAGGAGGATCCCGTGCGGCACCTGTTCCTCAACGGGCCCGTCCAGAACGGACCCTTCACCTTCGCCACCCGCTCTGGCAAGGCCGTCGGCATCCGACTCGCCGCCGCCCTCAACGCCATCCTCGGGTTACCGCCCGCACCCCACCTGTGGAACACCGTCACCCTCGCCGGAGACCTCCGCCACCGCCAGGCCGAGGGGCCGACGATCCCCCGCCAGCGGTTCGAGGCCGACCTGATTGCCGCCAAGTACACGTCCGGCCAGTCCCCGGTGGGTGGCATCCTGACCGACACCGACGCGGAGGTCGCCACCCTCGCGCTGGCGATGATCGAGAACAACCTCCGCGCCGGCACCCTCACCATCAGCCGCGAGACCGTCCCCACCTGCCGGGCCTGCGGTCACATGACCGGCACCGGCATCCACCCCTGCAACGCCTGTGGCAGCACCGACACCGAGGACCGCACGGGCCGCCACCTCGTGGCCGAACTCGCGAAGGACCGCCCCGTCCTTGACCGCTCGGACATCCACGCCAGCCGTCGCCAGCAGCCCAAGCACCTCCAGCACAGCGCCGCCAACGTCGCTGAGCGGTTGATCCTCTCCCGAACTCGTGACCACGGCATCGACCTCTCGCCCCTTGGCCTCAACGGCCTAGTCCTCGACCCGCGCGTCGGTATCCACGCCACTGTCATCGCCGCAGCGCGCCGGCACGGAGCGGACACGGCCGTCATGACCATCACCGAGAACGCGGCCAACCACATAGCCGCCCATGGCCAGCACTTCCGCGAACACGGCGGCACTCGGCTTCAGTACGCCCTGCACGGTCACCTGCCCTACGACCACACGGCAAGCCTGCAGCCGCTGCACGAGGCGTACCGCACCACCCAGGTGATCAAGGACGGATTCGAAGAGTGGTTCCTACCGGTCTTCTCCCTGCGGGCCAAGACCGGAACCCGGCCGGACCAGCTGCCCGCGCTCTTCAAGCAGTACATGCGGGCACACCTGGCGAAGCCTGTTGCACTCGACGTGACTGCCTTCGAAGCCGTTCGGCGCTCGGTCTCCGCCGGTGACACGGAATGGATCACGAGCAAGCAGGCACTGGCCAGCGTGATGGCTGCCTGCGAGACCACGCTGGCTGCCGCTGCGGAGATCTGACAAGCAGGTCCGGCCTGCCCGTTACTCTCTGCATGAATGCTCTCCGGGAGTGCCTCTCCCGGACGCCCGACCCAAGAGGGGGACCGTCGCCCTTGGGCAGGCATAGGTACCGCAACGACCCGAAGGAGGCCCCAGCCTGCCCAACTCTCGGATACAGAGAGTGGTACCTCCAGAACACACTGTCAATTGATCGTGGTCAAGCTTGGGGCGGTCGCCGAAGTGCCCGCTGTAGGGTCGAGCCGTGGCAACTCTCGCGCTCTTCGACATCGACAAGCAGGCCCTGCCTGAGGTTCCCGCAGAAGCCGTCGAGCATGGCGAGGTCTTCACCCGCCGTTGGGTCGTCGAGCTCATCCTCGATCTGCTCGGTTACGCGCCGGACAAAGACCTCGCGCAGCTGAAGGTCGTCGAGCCCGCTTGTGGTACGGGAGCGTTCCTCGGCGTGATCGCTTCACGGATCAGTGCCTCGTGTCGAGCCCACGGTCGTCCGATCACCGACGCGGTGGACGCCGTCCAGGCGTTCGACCTGCTCGGGCGCAATGTGGCCGAGAGCCGTGGAGTCGTCGAGCAACGGCTCCACGACGACGGCTGGGACCGGAGTGACGCTCGGAATGTTGCCTCGCACTGGGTGAAGCAGGGCGACTACCTTCTCCAGGCCGACGCCGAGCACCGTGCGGATTTCGTCGTCGGCAATCCCCCCTACATCAGGCTGGAGGACGTCCCCGACGACCGGATGGACGCCTACCGCAGCGTCTGCTCCACGATGGGAGGCCGGGCCGATATCTACATCGGCTTCTACGAGGTGGCACTCCGCAGCCTGCGACCAGGAGGTCGGCTCGGTTTCATCTGCGCAGACCGCTGGATGAGGAACCAGTACGGCCGTAAGCTCCGCCATCTGGTGACCAGGCAGTTCAGCATGGACCTGGCGCTGGCGATGCACGATGTTGACGCCTTCCAGGAGCAGGTCTCGGCGTACCCCGCTATCACGATCATTTCCCGCCAGGCGCAGGGCGGCGCAGTTGCCGCTGACACGACCCGCACGTTCGGGGAGCCAGAGGCCCGCGATTTCCTCGCCTGGTACGAGGCCAAGGATCGGGAGCCGATCGCCACGGCCGCGTTTCAGGCGGCCCCGCTACCGCACTGGTTCCCTGGGGAGGATTCCTGGCCGGCGGCCTCACCTGCCAGGCTCGCCGTGCTCGAAGACCTCAACGACCGGTTTGGGCTGCTGGAGGATATGACCACTGGGACGCGCGTCGGCATCGGTATCGCGACCGGCGCTGACAAGGTCTTCATCACTGATGATCCCGAACTGGTCGAGCCGGACCGGCTCCTGCCCTTGGCCATGGTCCGAGACACGACCAGCGGCCTTATCAATTGGAGCGGCTCCCGCCTGGTCAATCCGTGGAACGCCCAGGGCGAACTCGTCGATCTCGCTGCCTATCCGAAGCTCGCTGCCTACTTCCGCCAACACAGCGGCGCTCTGCGGAAGCGGTATGTGGCCGTCAAGCAGCCCGACCGTTGGTACAAGACCATCGACAAGGTCGACCACAGACTGACGAGTCGGTCGAAGCTCCTCTTCCCGGACATGAAACTGACGATCCATCCGGTGCTCGATGAGGGGAAGTTGTACCCTCACCACAACCTGTACTTCATCGTCTCGGACGTCTGGGACATGCGCGTGCTCGGTGGCCTGCTCCTCTCCAAGGTGGCCGAGGCGTTCGTGGAGGCATACGCGGTCAAGATGCGTGGGGGGACGCTTCGCTTCCAGGCGCAGTACCTCCGCAAGATCCGTGTGCCAGACCCGGCGGCCCTCGCCGAGGAGGACCGTGCTGCCCTGGCAGACGCCTTCGACAAGCGGGACGTGAAGGCGGCCACCGAGGCAGCACTGCGTGTCTACGGGCTCACCGAGCTTCCCGATTAGGAGGAACCGATCTTGACGGTCAGCCGCCAGGACTTCGAGGACGCCGTCGCGGCGTACTGGGGTGTCAAACAGGCCCAGAACGAACAGTCGGCGATCAAGGCCGCGGTCGGCGCCGGCACTGCGGGTTCCGTCAGAGGCGGCAAGCACTTCGATTCCATTGCGGCCCTCCTGGCGAAGTTCTTCCTCGAAGCGGGCTATCCGCCTGAGAGCATCCGGGTCACCAAGTCCCAGCGTCTGGAGCTCCCCGGCTACTACAGGCCCCAGAAGCAGTGGGACGTCGTCGTCGCCTACGAGAACACGCTGGTGGCCGCCTTCGAGATGAAGGCCCTGGGCGGGCCGTCCTTCGGCAACAACTACAACAACCGGGTAGAGGAAGCCCTCGGCAGTGCCGTCGACCTTCGAAGGGCAGCGCTGGCAGACCTCTACCCCGGAGAGAAGCCCTGGCTCGGTTACTTCTTCATCATGCAGGACGAGGACGGGTCGAGGCGGCCCGTGAAGCCGGCTGCGGGGGCTCTACCGGTGGAGGACATCTGGCACGGCAAGTCCTACCAGGAGCGCTTCGGCATCTTCTGCCAGCGGTTGATGGCCGAACAACTCTACGACGCGGTCTGCTATGTCACCTCGTCCGCGACCGACCCGAAGCCGAACGAGCCGGTCGCCAGCTTGGACTGGAGGCACTTCTCTGCTGCCATAAACGCGCGGATCGGCTACCTGCAGGAGCTGGGACTGCCGAAGCCGCATTGGCCCCACAGCCCCCTGTTCGGGGACCTCGGCCAAGGCTGATTTGCGTGAGCGATGCGTGAGCGGACGGGGCAGCACATGCCAGTTCGGATGGGATCGTGGATCACGGTGCAGCGTCCTGACCTGCTGTTTCATCACGAAGTGATCGATGCTGGCACCAGCCATCATGATCACTCTCGGGCTCGTAATGCGTAGGTCGCGGGTTCGAATCCCGCAGGCGGCTCAGTACGGAACCCCAGGTCGGAAACCCGGCCTGGGGTTCTTGTGTTTCCTCGGGAGGTCACTCGCCGCGGTCCGCCTGGTGCGTCAGGGCGGCCCGGTCGGTTTTGCCGGCGGGTGTGCGCGGCAGTACGGGGACGATCGTCACGTGCGTCGGCAGGAGTGCTCGGGGCAGGCGGTCGGCGGCCCAGGCGCGGAGGTCGCGCGGGGTGGCCGCGTGGTGGCGGGCCAGGACGGCGAAGAGGGCGAGTTCGACGGGGCGGCCGGTTGCGTCGTCAGCGGGCAGGACCACGGCCAGCGCCTCGCGTACGGCGGGGTGCGACTCGAAGCCGGCCTCGATGTCGCCGAGTTCGACCCGGTGGCCGCGGATCTTCACCTGCTGGTCGATGCGGCCCAGGAACTCCAGCGTGCCGTCGGGGAGTCGGCGGGCCCGGTCGCCGGTCCGGTAGCAGCGGTGGATGCCGTGGGGGAGCGGGTGGTCGACGAAGCGGGCGGCCGTGAGGTCGGGCCGGTCGAGGTAGCCCTCGGCGAGCCCGTCGCCGTGGAGCAGGATCTCGCCCTCGGTGCTGTCGGGGAAGGGGGCCAGGTGCACGCCGGTTCCGGGCAAGGGGGCGCCGATGCCGATCGGTGCCGACGGGTCGGTGATCCGCTGCGCCGTGGCCCAGATGGTGGCCTCGGTCGGCCCGTACACGTTCCACAGCTCACCGGCGAGCGGGAGCAGCCGGGCGGCCAGTGGCCGGCTCAGGGCCTCGCCGCCGCACCAGAGGCGTCCGTCCGGCAGGCCCTTCCAGCCGGCGGCCGTCACCAGCCGCCAGAAGCTCGGCGTCGCCTGCACGACGTCGGGGGAGTGCAGGTGCAGCAGTTCGGCGAAGAGGTCCGGTTCGGTCCGGGCCCGGGCGGGGGCCGCGATCACGGTGGCGCCCACCTGGAGCGGAAGCAGCAGTTCGGCCAGTGAGATGTCGAAGGAGAGGGCCGTCAGCGCCAGCATCGATTCGCCTGCGGCCAGGCCGGGGGCGGTGGCCAGCCCGGTGAGGCGGTCGGCGAGGGCCCGGTGGGAGACGGCCACGCCCTTGGGGGTCCCGGTCGACCCCGACGTGTACATCACGTAGGCCACCGGGTCGAGGCCGGTGCGGGGGTGCTGCCCCGGGGGCAGTGGTGCCGGTGCGGCCGGTGTCAGGCCGAAGGCCTCGTCCTCCCGCAGGGTCAGTGCCGGACGCGCGTCGCGCAGCACCAGCTCGCGCCGGGGCGGCGGGTAGCCGAGGTCGAGCGGCAGCAGGGCGCGTCCGGAGATCCCCCCGGCGAGCAGGGCGAGGATTCCGGCCGGCGGGCTGGTGGCCTCGACCGCGACGAGTGAGCCGGGCGGGGTCAGCTCGGCGAGCCGCCGGCCCAGCGCGGTCGCCCGGTCGGCCAGTTC
The DNA here is from genome assembly GCF_042724935.1 of Kitasatospora sp. NPDC127060. Lineage (NCBI taxonomy): Bacteria > Bacillati > Actinomycetota > Actinomycetes > Kitasatosporales > Streptomycetaceae > Kitasatospora > Kitasatospora sp. NPDC127060. Next base: position 15,990 of record NZ_JBHXEG010000034.1, on the reverse strand, counting down.
GCGGTAGGTCCAGCTCGTGGTCCCGGCGATCACGGCGATCGTGTCCGGGTGCTCGGCGGCGATCCGGAGGAAGGTCGCGGCGACGTCGCTCATCGGGGCCCTCCGGCGCGGGTGGGTGGGGTACGGGGCATGGGGGTTCCTCGGCTGTCGCAGCGGTCGGGTGCGCGGAGGCGGCGACAGCCGCCGGGTGGCGTGCCGCCCGGGTCAGGCGGCCAGCTTCTGCTTCCGCAGGTCCTGCTCCGCGGCCCTGTCCTCGGTCAGCCGGCCCAGCAGCGCGGCGCGCGTGAGTTCCGCCTTGTTGCCGACGCCCAGCTTGGTGCGGATGCGTTTGACGTAGGTGTCGACGGTGTGGGAGCTGATGCCGAGTCGGGTCGCGATCTGTCCGTGCGTCAGGCCCAGGGCGATCTGGCGCAGTACCTGTTGTTCCCGTTCGGAGAGGTCGCAGGAGGAACGCGGTTCGGTCGCCTCGGTGGCGGGCGCGGCGGTTCTGGCCTGCGGGGCCGGATTGCAGGCATTGGCCACCGCGTGCACCGCGTTGACGATCCGTTCGCCGGACTCGTGCTTGTTGACCACTCCCGCCGCGCCGGCGCTGAGGAAGTGGGCGCCGTCGGCCGCCGTCCCGTTGTCCAGCACCAGGACGGCCGTCGACTTGGCCATGTCGGTGATGCGGGCGAGACAGTCCTCCGGGCTCAGCGCGTCGACGTCGATCAGTACCGCGTCGGCGAACCACCATGATTCGTCATCGTGCGACGTCCTCGCAGAAATGACCCGTATTCCGGCGTCATTGAGCGTCTTCACCAGTCCGATCAGGTATATTGGCGACTTGACGAGAATGTCGGCACGAATCATTCTGCCCCCCTAAATGCGCCAACTCTCCGAAATTGGATTCCACTCCCGGAGGTTGGTTTACCTGTCTTGGCTCTTCTGTCGTTCCTGCAATCGCAGTGCCGAGTCGAATTCAGTGGCGGCAGGGTGGCTGCGGGCCCTGGGGGTCTCGGTTCTGCAATGGATGTCGGCCAGGCTAGCAGTCCGCCTGGACATCGAGAGGTCCCGGCTTCAGGGGACTTGGCGGGGGTCCGTGCAGGTCATGGAGGGCCAGGCCGGGCGGTGGTGTCGTGGCGGCCCGGGCCGCCGTGCCGACTCCGGCGCATTTGCATCGTATATAAACGACTACGCATCGCCAGAAGGGCGGGTGGGCGGCGGTGGGTGGCGGAATGGTTTGTCAATAGCCGCCGGATGAATGGGCCGCTGTGGCATCGAATGCCCTGTTTGTCTGGAGTGTTCTACTTCGGGGACACCTTACTGCATGTGGGTGGGAATCCATCGCCGGCGCGATTTCGGTCTCGCCTATTTCTTTGTCAAGGATTTACGGACGTGACGGTGCGGCGCGCCCCCCGCGCCCCGTTTCCCACTCGGCCGCCGCGGCCCCGGCCGATTGCGGTGTCACCCGAAACGGGGACGGCTCAGGAACCCTTCGCGGCTGGGACGCTGAACCCGGCCGATCTCGAGCGAAGGAGAGCCCGTCGTGCGCATCAGGAGCACCACCGTCGACACCGTCGACTCCCCCATCAGTTCCGCCTACGCGTTGCTGGACACGCACAGCTCCGACCGGACGCTGCTGGACCTGGGGCAGGCCGCACCGCAGTACCCGCCGGCGCCGGTGGTGCGCGAGCACCTGGCCGAGGTGGTGCGCAGCGCCCACGGCGGCGACTACACGGACGTGCCCGGGCTGCCGAAGCTGCGTGAGGCGATGGCCGAGGATCTGAGCCTGGCCTACGGCGGCGCGGTCCGGCCCGAGAACGTCGTCGTGACCGCCGGCTGCAACCAGGCGTTCAGCCTGGTCGTCTCGGCCCTGGCCGGGGCCGGTGACGAGGTCGTGGTGCCGCTGCCCTACTACTTCAACCACGACATGTGGCTGCGGTTGAACGGGATCCGGCCGGTGTACCTGGAGCCCGGCGCGGACCTGGTGCCCCGGGCGGCCGCGGCCGAGCCCCTCATCACCCCGCGGACCCGGGCGATCGTCCTGGTCACCCCGGGCAATCCGACCGGGGCGACGGTCGCTCCCGAAGGCATCGCCGAGTTCGCGGCGCTGGCGCGGCGGCACGGCATCGCGCTGATCCTGGACGAGACGTACCGCTCCTTCCGGGACACCGACGAAGCCGCCCACGGGCTCTTCGCCGATCCCGAGTGGGGCCGGACGGTCATCAGCCTGCACTCCTTCTCCAAGGAGTTCGCCATCCCCGGGTACCGGGTGGGCGCGGTGGTCGCCTCAGCGGAGTTCAACCGGGAGGTGTGCAAGCTGCTCGACTGCGTGGCCGTCTGCGCGCCGAGGGTCGGCCAGGAGGCGGCCTGGATCGGGCTGACGCAGGCGCGGGCCTGGCGACGCGAGCGCGCGCAGGACATCGCGCGGCAGCGCGCCTGGCTGCGGACGGCGCTGGCGGACCGGCCCGGCGGCTTCGAGCTGGTGGCCAGCGGGGGCTTCTTCGGCTGGCTCCGGCACCCGTTCGACGGCTGCTCGACCGACGAGGTGGTCCGGCGCCTGGTGGTCGAGCAGGACATGCTCCTCCTGCCCGGCACGGCCTTCCAGCCCGAGGACCGGAACACCCTGCGGATCAGCGTCAGCAACATCGACCGGTCGGCGATCGACGACTTCGCCGGTCGGCTCCGCGCGGTCGGCCGGTGAAGCCGGGGCGGAACGCGTCGTCAGTAGATGACGCGGTTGTCGGCGCTCGGCCGCCAGGCCCGTGAGCCGCGCAGATTGCGGGTGATGTTCAGCCGCTTGAGCCACCGATCGGATCCGTCGTAGCGGGCGCGGAACGACTTGCGCCCGTGTACGGCACGGAAGTTGTCGATGAAGACGATGTCCCCCGGCTGCAGGGCGACGCTCTGCATGCCGGCCTCGATCTGCTCGCACAGCCCCTGGAAGGCCCGGAGCGAGCGCTCCGACCAGCCCTCGGTCTTCATGTGGTACGGATCGAGGGCCATGTACGGGGAGTTCCGGTCGCCGTAGAGCACCGGCGCCTTCACCGGATCCTCGTTCCAGGACTGGATCAGCGCGAAGCTCCGTCGGCGCAGCCGGTCGACGACGGGGTCGCCGGACGACTCCGAGGCGTTCTCGGGCAGGTGGGAGTTGTCCGGCATCTGCGTGAACTCGGCTTCCAGCAGTGCCTCGACGTCCAGTGCGGACCAGTCGAGGTCACCGCCGTCGCACACCACGGTCTCGACCGAGTCCGGATTCTTGAGGCACATCAGTGACACGTAGTCGCCCCGGCAGGGGTGGAACGCGTCCTCGGTGTGCCAGGACAGGTGCTGGAGGCTGTTGGAGCCCAGCTCGTAGTGCTCGTGCCCCTTGATCGGCAGGACGTCGTGCATGATCCGGCCGTCCTGCTGGGTGGCCCAGCCGAAGACGTCGCCGAGCCGGGCCGCGCACAGCAGGAAGAAGATCTCCTGCCGGAAGGCCGGGGAGTTCCACTGGCTCTCGCGCCAGTGCTCGGGGGTGGGCCCCAGTTCCGCCTCGTCCACGTCCAGGCCGGAGACCACGCAGAGCGCCGAGGGCTCACGGAGGCGGTAGTCCTCGAGGAACTCCAGCAGGGGCGTCGGCAGGTCCCGGGCGAGGACCGGTGCCCGGCGGATGAGTTCCGGGTTCTCGATGGTGTCGTAGGACTGGGCGAGCCGGTCGAGGATCGGGGCTATCGCCTGGTTGTCCTGCGACGTCAGTGTCAGCCGCTGCATCGCATGCTCCCTCCTGAAGAGACGTCAGGCCGCGTGGTCTGCTGACCTCCTCGGGAGCATATGGGCCATCCGACGGTCCTCAACTGCCAAGGGTGGTCCCCATTAGAGGGGACAGTCGGACCGGTCCGTGAACGGCGTAGCGTCCTCGGCGATCAGCTTTGCCGGATCCGAATCGATGCCGCCGGTGTGGCGAGAACGGGGTGGACGTATGACCGATGTTGCCAACCTGACCATCATGGAAGTCGACGCGTTGACCGACGTCGACGGCGGGCTCAACCTGACCGACGGGCACGCCCGCCTGAGCCTCTCGGAGGAGCAGAAGGAGATCGTCGCCCGGCTCCCCGAGATGTTCGGGACCGCGGAGAGCCGCCCCTTCCCGAGTATCGAACTGGCCGCGCACACCGCGTTCTTCAAGGCGATCGGGCAGCACAGCGCCCCGGTGGGCACCGGGCGGATCCTGAGCTGCTACTCCTCCACGCTGGCGACCGACATCGTCGCCCGGGCGCTGCCCGCCGGCGCCACGATCGCCCTGCTGCACCCGACCTTCGACAACATCGCGGACCTCTTCGTCACCCGCGGGCTGGAGTTGCAGCCGCTGTCCGAGGAGGACCTGCTGGCGCGGAACTGGCCGGGTGCACCGGTCAGCGCGATCGTCCTGACCCATCCGAACAACCCGACCGGGCTGGTCACGCCGGAGGAGCATCTGCGCTCGCTCGGCGAACACGCCGCCCGGAACGGCCAGTTGGTGATCCTCGACGCCAGCTTCCGGGGCCAGGTCCGGGCAGCCCAGTACGACACCTACGCGGTGCTGGACGCGGCGGGCGCGGACTGGATCACGATCGAGGACACCGGGAAGCTCTGGCCGACCCACGAGCTCAAGATCGGGTTCCTGGCCTACAGCGAGCGCACCACCCTGCCGATCGAGCGGGCGTTCTCGGAGTCCCTGCTCGCGGCTTCCCCCGTGGTGCTGCAGCTGGTCGAGGCGCTGGCCGGCGACTGGATCGAGGGCGGCTACGAGCGCGCCCGCGCCCTGGTCGAGCGCAACCGCGAGGTCCTGCGGGAAACCATCGCGGAGGTCGGGCTGGAGCTCGCCGACCCGACCTCGGAGATCAGTGTGGCGCGGATCGGCCTCCCCGTGGACGGTCCGGACTCCGCCCTGCTCTACAAGGACCTGCTGGTGCGCGGGGTGCACGTGCTGCCCTGCTCGCCGTTCCACTGGGCCGCGCCCGAGGAGGGCCTGCGGTTCATCCGGCTCTCGCTGGCCCGGCCGTTGGAGACCGTGCAGTCGGCGGCTCGCGCGCTGGCGGAGTCCTACCGGGCGCTCTCCGCCGCCGAATGACCGGGGGATCGCAGCCGGGGGAGGCGGGGAGTCGGATGGGCACGGTGACCGCGGCGGCGGAGCGGGAACGCCGGTGGCTGAAGCGCTTCGGCCGGAGCCGGCCGGCCGCCGGGGTCCAACTGCTCTGCTTCCCCCACGCCGGCGGCAACGCGGGGATGTTCCGGCACTGGGCGGCCCGGCTGCCCTGGTACGTGGAGCCGGTCGCGGTGCAGCTGCCGGGGCGGGCGGACCGGTTCCGGGAGACCCCGTACGACCGGATGGAGCCGCTGATCGACGACCTCGTCGACGTGGTCGAGCCGCTGCTGGGACGTCCGTTCGCCTGCTACGGCGCCAGCATGGGCGCGCGAGTGGCGTGGGCCCTCGCGCTGGCCCTGCGCGAGCGCGGGCTGCCGGCCCCCCGGGCGCTGTTCCTGGGTGCCAGCGGCGCACCCGGCGGGGACGACGGCTCCGCCCGCTGGGAGGGGCGCAGCGACGGTCTGGAGGGCTACGTCCGGGAGATGGGCGGGACCCCGGACGCTGTGCTCGCCGAACCGAGCCTGCTCGCCGCCCTGCTGCCCACCCTGCGCGCCGACCTGACCGTGGTCAGCAGTCACCGGTACCGCTCGGCGACGCCGTTGGACACGCCGATCCACGGCTTCGCCGGCGCCGACGACGACGAGGCCTCTCCCGAACGCATGCAGGGGTGGAGCACCGAGACGACCGGGCGCTTCGACCTCGACGTGTACCCGGGCGGGCACTTCTTCGACGCCGACGCCGAGCAGGCGGTGATCGAGGCCATCGGCCGCGACCTGGCCTGAGCGCGTTTCCCCGCCCATGGACGCGGGCCTGTCGCGGCCACCGTCCCCCGACCTCGTGACAGGACGGCAGGCGTCGGCGCACGTTCCGACCGCTGCCGTGTGACAACGCTCGTACAGGAGTGCCGACATGACCGACCTGCAACACCGCATCGCCGCACTGCCGCCGGAGCGGCGCGCGCTGCTGGAAGCCCGACTCGCCGAACTCGTACCGGACGGCGAGTCGGCCGCCTACCAGCGGATCCGGCCGCGGGACCGCTCCCGGCCGACCCCTCTCGGCGTCGCGCAGCAGCGGGAGTGGGCGATCGGGCGCTTCCGGTCGGCCAACAACATCACCGGCGCGCTGCGCCTCGAGGGGGCGCTCGACCTGGACCTGCTGGGCCGGGTGCTCGGTGAGCTCCTGGACCGGCACGAGGTGCTGCGCTCCACCGTGGAGATGGGCGACGGCCGGGCCCCGGTCCAGGTCGTCCATCCGCTCGGTGCCGTTCCGCTCCCGGTGGTGGACCTGAGCGGGCTGTCACCGGAGCAGCAGGACCGGGAAGTGCGCCGGCACCACACGGACGCGGCGCTGCAGCCCTTCGACCCGGCCGACCCGCTGCGGCTGCGGGTCACCGTGCTGCGCCTGGCCGCGGACGTCCACGAGTTGGTGTTCGCGACCGACCACGCCGCCTCGGACGCCTGGTCGTTGACGATCATCGTGCAGGAGTTCGCGACCCTGTACGGACTGCGGCACTCCGGGCGGGGTGACGGCCTCCCCCGGCCGGAGATCCAGTTCGGCGACTTCGCCGAGTGGCAGCGCGAACGGCTCGACGCCGACCGGCTGGCCGCCGAGGTGGGGCACTGGCGGGAGACCCTGGCGGGCATGCCCACCGGCTGGTCGCTGCCGGTCGACCGGCCGTACCCGGCTCGGCCGGCCTACACCGGTGACGTCCACCTGGCCGAGCTCCCGCCGGAACTCGCCGCCCGGGTGCGCCGCTTCTGCGAGCAGGAGCACGCGTCGCTCTTCACGGTCCTGCTGGCCGCCTGCTCCGTGCTGCTCAGCCGCTACCTGGGCCAGGACGACCTGGTGATCGGCTCCCTGGTGTCCGGACGCACCAGGGTGGAGACCGAACGGCTGATCGGCTGCTTCGCCAACCCGCTCCCGCTCCGAATGCGGATGTCGGACGACCAGTCCCTGCGGGAGGTGGTCCGCCGGGCGCGGGAGACCCTGAGCACCGCCCTCGACCACCAGGACCTCCCGTACGACCTGTTGATCGAGGAGCTGGGGATCGGGCGCGAGTCGGCGCAGACCTCGCTCAGCCCGATGTGGATCAACGTGCTCTCGGTGCCCGAGGCCACGATGGAACTGCCCGGCGTGCGCGTCGTGCAGCGGCCGATGGCGCCCGCCCAGACCTCCGTCGACCTCAGCCTCAACGTCCTCCCGGTCGGCGACCGGCTGCTCCTGCAGTGGCACTACATGAACGAGTTGTTCGACGCCTCGACCGTGGCGCTGCTCGCCGAGCAGTTCACCGAGGTGCTGCAGCAGGTCGTGACCGCCCCCGACACCCCGGTGTGGGCGGTGGAGCTGGCGTCCGCGGCCCCGTCCGCCGAGGCGCCGGGTTCCGTGGCGGACGGCTCGGCCGGGCCGGACCGGGCGTCGGCCGGGGCCGTGCAGGCCGGCTTCGTCGAGCTCTTCCAGCGGCGGGCCGCCCTGACTCCGCACGCCCCCGCGGTCGTCTGCGACGGCCTGGCCACCAGCTACGCCGAGCTCAACCGGCAGGCCAACCGGCTGGCTCACCACCTGCGCGGCCTCGGGGTCGGCCGGGACACCCCCGTCGGCGTGCTGGTGGACCGATCGCCGCGGCTGGCCGTGGCGATCCTGGGCGTGCTCAAGGCGGGCGGCTGCTACGTCCCGATGGACCCCGGCTATCCGTCGGAACGACTGGCGCTCATGCTCGAGGACTCCGGTGCGGAGATCGTCGTCACCGAGGAGCGGCCGGCGGGCGCCCTGTCGGGCATCGACTCCGCCGCGTCCCTGCACGCCGTACTGCTGGACGGGCCGGCGCCGTTCGCCGGCGACACCGACCACGACCCGCTCGAACCGCCGGCCCCCGACAGCCTCGCCTACGTCGTCTACACCTCGGGTTCCACCGGCCGCCCCAAGGGCGCCATGATCGAGCACCGCTCGCTGGCGGTCTTCGCCCGTGACATCGTCGACCGCCTCGGGCTGGGGGCGGGGGACCGGTTCCTGCAGTTCGCCTCCCCGAGCTTCGACGTCCTCGTCGAGGAGCTCTTCCCGATCTGGGTCGCCGGCGGGGCGGTGGTGATCCCGACCCGGCACCTGATCAGCGGGGAGGACGACCTCGTCGCGCTGACGGAGCGCGAGCGGGTGACGGTGATGGAGCTGCCCACCGCGTACTGGCACGCCTGGGCCAGGGAGCTGGACCGGCTCGACCAGGAGCTGCCGAGCTGCCTCCGCCTGGTGATCATCGGAGGGGAGCGGGTGCTGCCCGAGCGGATCGCCCTGTGGCGGCGCACCGGCGTCCCGCTGATGCACGTCTACGGCCTGACCGAGACCACGGTCAGCTCGACCTTCTTCCACCTCGACCCGGCGGACCCGGTGCAGGACTGGCCGAACCTCCCGATCGGCACCGCGCTGCCCTCCGCCGACCTGCGGGTGCTCGACCGCCGGCTCCGGCCGGTACCCCGGGGCGGCACCGGCGAGCTCTACATCGGCGGCGTCAGCCTGGCCCGCGGCTACCTGGGCCGGGCGGCCCTCACCGCGGCGCGCTTCATCGCCGACCCGACCCGGTCGGGGGAGCGGCTGTACCGCACCGGTGACCTGGTGCGCCACCGCCCCGACGGGAACCTCGAGTTCATCTCGCGGGTGGACACCCAGATCAAGATCCGCGGATTCCGGGTCGAGCCCACCGAGATCGAGTCCACGCTCACCGGCCACCCGGCCGTCGCCGAAGCCGTCGTGGTCGCCTTCGAGCCGGTGCCCGGCGACCGGCGGCTGGTGGCCTACGTGGTGCCGCGGACCGCCCCCGGTCCGGGCGCGGCCGAACTGCGCGGCTACCTGGAGGGGCTGCTGCCCGCCTATCTGGTGCCGTCCGCGTTCATCGAGCTCGACGCGCTCCCGCTGAACGCCAACGGCAAGATCGACCGGGACCGCCTGCCGCGGCCCGACGGCGAGCCGGCCCATTCGGGCGAGGAGTACGTGGCGCCGCAGTCGGCGACCCAGGAGAAGCTCGCGGAGATCGTGGCGTCCGTGGTGGGCGTCGGCCGGATCGGCATCCAGGACAACTTCTTCGAGGTGGGCGGCGACTCGATCCTGGCCATCCAGGTGGTCGCCCGCGCGCAGGAGTCCGGTCTGCGGCTCACCCCGTACGACCTGTTCGCCCATCCCACCGTCGCCTCGCTGGCGGAGGTCGTGGCCGGCGGGCAGACCGTCGACGCGGAGCAGGGCGAGGTGACCGGCCCGGTCCCGCTGGCGGCGCAGCAGCGCCGCTTCTGCGCCGCCGGCCTCGCCGAGCCGCAGCAGTGGAACACGTCGGTCCTGCTCGCGCTGGGCGCCCCGGCCGATCCGGCGCTGCTGCGCCGGGCGGTCGAGGAGGTGCTCACCCGCAACGACGGCCTCCGGCAGCGGTTCCTGATGAACGCCGACCGGACCCGGGTCCGGATCGCACCGTCCGGTGGGCAGAGCCCCTTCGACGTGCACGACCTGTCCGGGCTCGACCAGGAGGAGCAGGACCGTCGGCTGCCCGAGCTCCTCGCGCAGCTGCAGGCCGGCCTCGACCCGGCGGTGGGACCGCTGCTGCGGGTCGCGCTCGTCCGGCTCGGCGGGCAGCGCCCGGACCGGCTGGCCGTCGTGGCGCACCGCCTGGTGGCCGACGCCCCGTCCCTGCGGATCGTCCTCGCCGACCTGGAGACCGCGATGGTCCAGCTCTCCACCGGCGAGGAGCTCAGGTTCCCGCCCAAGACCACCTCGTGGCAGTCCTGGAACCGCCGGCTCCGGACGTACGCGGGCGGCGAGGAACTGGAGGCCCAGCGCGCGTACTGGGCCGGGCTGGTCGCCGTCGCCGGCGGCCGCCTGCCGCAGGAGCCGGCCGGTGCGCCGGAGCAGGACACCGAGGCGGCCACCCGCACCGTGACGGCCTCGCTCGACCGGGCGGAGACCGACGAACTGCTGCACACCGTGCCGGGAGCACTCGACTGCGGTGTCGAGGAGGTCCTGCTGGCCGCACTCGCCCGGGTGCTGACCGGCTGGAGCGGGGCCGCCCGACACCTCGTGGACCTGGAGCGGCACGACCGGGAGCCGCTCTTCGACGACGTCGACCTGGCGCGGACCGTCGGCTGGTTCAGCCGGACCCATCCGCTGGCGCTGGCCTCCGAGCCGCAGGGCGCACCGGCGACGACGCTGGCCTCGGTCAAGGAGTCGCTGCGCGCCGTGCCCGCCGCGGGCCTCGGCTGGGAGCTGCTGTGCGCCGGACCGGATCCGCTGCCGGACCCGGAGGTGGAGCTCTCCTTCGGCTACCTGGGCCCGGTGACGGCGCCGGTGTCGGGGGCCTTCGGTGTCGAGGCCGAGACGATCGGCGGCGACCGGCACCCGGACAACCGTCGGCCGTACCCGGTGGAGGTGCGCGCCTCGGTCGTCGGGGGAACCCTCGAACTCGGCTGGTCCTACAGCGGACTCCGGCACCAGGACTCGACCATGAGCGGCCTGGTGGCCCGCCACCTCGACGAGGTGCGGGCACTCATCGGCCTCTCCCGGGGCGACGGTGCCGCGGCGCCCGCGCCGTCGGACTTCCCGTTCGCCCGGGTCGACCAGGGCCAGCTGGACGCGCTGTTCAACCGGCTCGGGAACGGGTCGGCGCAGTGATGGAGGATGTCGAGGACGTCTACGAGCTGTCCCCGCTGCAACAGGGCATGCTGCTGCACAGCCTGTACGGCGGTGACGGGGACACCTACGTCGCCCAGCACAGTTTCGTCGTCGACGGCGAGCTGGACGTCGAGGCCCTGCACCAGGCCTGGCGGGACACGGTCGCCGCGCACACCGTGCTGCGCAGCTCGTTCCACTGGGAGGGGCTGGACAAGCCCCTCCAAGTGGTGCACCGGCAGGTGCCGGTGGAGCTCCACGAGCACGACTGGAGCGGTGTCGAGGAGCAGGAGGCGCAGCGGCGGCTGACCGGGCTGCTGGCCCGGGAGCGGACGGACGGGTTCGACCTCGCCCGGGCCCCGCTGCTGCGGCTGCACCTGGTCCGGCACGAGGACCGGCGGCACACCTTCGTGTGGACCCACCACATGCTGCCGACGGACGGCTGGTCGGTGCCGATCGTCATCGGCGAGATCGTGCGCCGCTACCGCAGCCTGACCGCCGGCTACCCGCCGCCGGCCCCGGTCGCGCCGTACCGTGACTACATCGCCTGGCTGCAGCGGCAGGACCTGGCGGCCGCCGAGGACTTCTGGGCCGGCGCGCTGGGCGGCGAGGCGGAGGTCAACCCGCTCGGCCCGCTGCTGCCGGACCGGAGCGGGGGCCGGGGCGCCCGGGTGGAGGAGTGCGTCACCAGCTTCCCGGCCGACCTGCGGACCGCGCTGCGCGGCGTGGCCGCGCGCGGCAAGGTCACCTTCAACACGGTCCTGCAGGCCGCCTGGGCGCTGGTGCTGCAGCGGTTCACCGGCGGGACCGAGGTGCAGTTCGGCTTCGCCAGCTCCGGACGTCCGCCGGAGCTGCCCGGTGTCGACCGGATGGTCGGCTCGTTCGTCAACAGCCTGCCGCTGCGGCTGGCGGTCCCCGCCGACGGTGACCTCGGTGAGTGGCTGCGGGCCGTCCAGGTCCGCCACTCCACCACCCGCCGGTACGAGTACAGCCCGCTCGCGCAGATCAAGTCCTGGGCCGGGGTGCCGGCGACGCAGGAGCTCTTCGACAGCCTGCTGGTGCTGGAGAACTACCGGGTGGAGTTCGAGTCCGGAGAGCTGGCGCAGCGCCTGTCGTTCCGCGGGCTGACGGACTTCGAGAAGACCAGCGAGCCGCTGACCGTCTTCGTCACCGCCGAGCCCCACTCCGTGCTGAAGGTGCTGTACCACCGCGACCGGATCCCGGCCGCGGCCGTCGAGGAGATCCTCGGCGCCCTGCGGGCGACCCTGGTCGCGATGACCGGGCAGGACCGGATCGGTGCGATCGTCGCCGAGGTGGCGGACGCCGGCCCGGACGATCCCAGCAGCCGGGGTGCCGTGGTGGCCTATCCGGACGCCGGTGCGACGCTGCCGGAGCTGATCCTGCGCCAGGCCGCCGCGACACCGGACGCGGTCGCCGTGAGCGCGCCCGAGGGCGCGCTCAGCTACCGGCAGCTGCTCGACCGGGCCCGTGACGTGGCCGCCGCGCTGGCCGCCGCCGGTGCCGGTCCCGGACAGCTGGTCGGGGTCTGCGCCGAGCGTTCGCTGGACCTGGTGGTGAACCTGGTCGGCACGCTGCTCTCGGGCGCGGCGTACCTACCGCTCGATCCGTCCCTGCCCGCGGCGCGCCTCGCGTTCATCCGGGGCGACGCCGGTGCCGACGTGGTGCTGGCCTCGGCGGCCGGCGCGGCGGCGGCCCGGACGGCCGGTGCCCGGCTGGTGCTCACCCCGGACCTGGTCCCGCCGGCGCCCGAGGGGTGGCGTGCGGCGGGGGCGCGTGGGGCCGACGCGGCGTACGTCATCCACACCTCGGGTTCGACCGGCCGGCCCAAGGGCGTGGTGATCACCCACGAGGCCGTCGTCAACCGACTGCTGTGGATGCAGGAGGCCTTCGAACTCACCCCGGCGGACCGGGTGCTGCAGAAGACCCCGTTCGGCTTCGACGTCTCGGTCTGGGAGCTGTTCTGGCCGTTGATCACGGGTGCGACGCTGGTCGTCGCCCGGCCCGGAGGCCACCAGGACGCCGCGTACCTCGCCCGAACCATCGCGGACCAGGGCGTCACCACCGCCCACTTCGTCCCGTCGATGCTGCAACTGTTCCTCGACGAGCCGGACCTGTCCGGCCTGTCCGGGCTGCGCCAGGTCATGTGCAGCGGCGAGGCTCTGCCGCACGCGCTGGCCGGGCGGTTCCACCGCAGCTTGCCGGGGGTGCGGCTGCACAACCTCTACGGACCCACCGAGGCCGCCGTCGACGTGACCTGGTGGGACTGCGGGGCACCGGGCCCCGAGGGGGTCCTGCCGATCGGCGGGCCGATCGCGAACACCCGGGCCCACGTGCTGGACCACCGGCTGCGGGAGGTTCCGCGCATGGTGCCCGGCGAGCTCTACCTCGGCGGGGTGCAGCTGGCGCGCGGCTACCTCGGGCGCCCGGGGCTCACCGCGGCGACCTTCGTCGCGCACCCGCTCGCCGGTCCGGGCGGCCGGCTGTACCGCACCGGCGACAAGGTGCGCCGGCTCCCCGACGGCAGCCTGGAGTTCCTCGGCCGGATCGACCACCAGGTGAAGATCCACGGTTACCGGATCGAGCTCGGTGAGATCGAGCAGGCGCTCGTCGAGCACCCGGCGGTCCGCGAGGCGGTCGTGGTGGTGCGGAGCAGGGGCGAACTCCGACAGCTGGCCGCGTACGTGACGGCGGCCGGAACGGCCGTGCCGGTGCCGGAGGAGCTGCGCGCACACCTGCGGGACCGGCTGCCGGGCTACATGCTGCCGGCCACCGTGACCGTGCTGCCCGCGATGCCGCTGACCCACAACGGGAAGCTGGACCGCGCCGCGCTGCCCGACCCGGGGCGGCCGGCGTCGGCCCGGCGGGAGCGGGTCGCGCTCGCCACGCCGCGCGAGGAGGCGGTGGCCGAGGTCTTCCGGGACGTCCTCGGCGTCCCGGAGGTCGACGCCTCGGCGCACTTCTTCGACCTCGGCGGCACCTCCTTCGACGCGGTGCGCGCCGTCCGCCGGATCGAGGGCGCCACGGTGGCGGACATCACCGCCCATCCGACGATCCGTGCGCTGGCCGCGGCGCTGGACGCCACCGACCGGGAGCCGGGCATGCTGCTGCGGCTCACCGCCCCCCGAGCGGCCGGGCACACCCTGGTGTGCGTCCCGTTCGGCGGCGGCAGTGCCATCGCCTACCGGGCACTGGCCGACGCCCTGTCCCCGGACATCGCGCTGCACGCGGTCGTACTGCCCGGCCACGAGCCGGGCGGCACGACCGAGCTGCGGTCGATCGAAGACACGGCGGGGGAGTGCGCGGAGGCGGTGCTCGCCCTGCCCGCGGGGCCGGTCTCGCTGTACGGCCACTGCGCGGGCGTCGCCGTCGCGGTCGAGGTGGCCCGGCGGTTGGAGGAGGCCGGACGGCCGCTCGAGCGGCTCTTCCTCGGCGCGTCCTACCCCTTCTACGAGGCGGGTCGCTGGGGACGGACGGTGCAGCGCGTGCTGGCCGCACTGGCGCGCCGCGGCCTGCTGAAGGTGTCCGTGCGGACGGTCGGTGCCACCGGTGACGGGCGGGCCCGCTCGGACCTCGCCGAGATGCGCTTCCTGCGCTCGATCGGCGGCTTCGCCAACGACGTCGACGAGGAGACGCTGGCGTTCGTCATGCGGGCGTTCAGGCACGACGTGACGCAGGGCGCCGGGTACTTCACCCGGCGCTGGTCCCGCCGGGCCGCGGTGGAGACGCCGGGACTGTCCACGCCGATCACCTTCGTGGCCGGCTCGGACGATCCGCTGACGCCGCGGCCCGCCGTCGGCGTGCGCGGCTGGGAGCGGTTCAGCGGCCGGGTCGAGCTCGCCACGGTTCCCGGCGGCCGGCACTACTTCCTGCAGGAGCAGCCGGAGGTGCTGGCCGCGGTCGTCGAGGCGGCGCTGGACCGGGGCGGCCCAGCGCCTTCCGTCACCGACGGAACGTGACCTCGCAGGGCAGGGACGCGAAGCCCCGCTGGTGCGGGGTGTGCACCCGTTGCGCGTGGTCGATGTCGATCTCGTAGGAGGACACCAGCGCGCCGATCTCCTCGAGCGCGATCCGCATCTCCAGCCGGGCGAGCGAGGCTCCCAGGCAGTGGTGCGGACCGTGGCCGAAGCTGATCAGCTTGCTGGTGTCCCGGTCGAGGTCGAAGCGGTCGGGATCGGTGAAGACCCGCCGGTCCCGGTTGGCCGAGGCCGGCAGGACGGCGATCCGGGCACCCGCCTTGAGCTCCACGCCGTGCAGGACCGTGTCGGCGGTCAGGTAGCGGGCGACCATCTGGCTCGCCGAGTCGTACCGCAGGGTCTCGGACGCCCAGTCGGCTGCCCGGCCGTTCAGACCGGCCTGCTGGACCTCGGGCTGGCGCCAGCCGTGGAACCAGGCGTTGCCGATCGTCTTCCCGGTGGACTCGTTGCCGGCGCCGACCATGACGAACAGGAAGCCGACGATCTCGGAGTCGGTGAGCTTCGCCCCGTCGAACTGCGCCTTGATCAGCGCGGAGGTGAGGTCGCTGCCCGGGCGGCGGCGCAGGTCGGTGACCAGGTCCACGAAGTACTGGGCCATCCGCAGCGCGGCGGCGACCGAGGTCGGGCCGCGTTCGTCGGACCCGTCCTCCCGGACGTTGAGCGCGTCGGTGTCGGCACGGATCAGGTCCCAGTCGTCCTCGGGAATGCCCAGCATCTCGCAGAGGACGTCGTTCGGCAGCGCCGCCGCGTAGTCCGCGGCGAAGTCGAACCGCGGCTGGTCACGCAGCATGTCGAGCCGGGCGCGGGTGAGTTCGCGGATCCGCGGCTCCATGCCCGCGACCAGCCGGGGGGTGAACGCGCTGGAGATCAGGCTGCGGTGGGCGCCGTGCTCCGGCGGGTCCATGGCGAGGAAGAAGCTGGTCTTCACGGCGTGCGGGCCCCACAGCTCGGGCTCCAGCGAGATGCCGTTCCGGTTGGAGTAGAGCCGCGGGTTGCGCAGCGCCGCGAGGACGTCGGCGTACCGGGAGAGCGCCCAGAAGTCACGCTGCTCGTTGCGGTACAGCGGAGCGTGCTCACGCATCCAGGCGTAGACCGGGTGCGGGTCCTCGTGCAGTCGGAAGTCGAACGGGTCGTAGCCGATGGCGGGCGGCGCCGCCGGGTCTTCGATGGGGTTCGCAACAGTGTCCACCGGCCTGAAACTACGGGTGGGGAAGGAGAGTTGTCGTGTCACCCGAAACGGGGGCGGGGGTGCCGGGGTGCGGGAATCCGCAC